>JAWKUA010000017.1 GCA_041398785.1 Planctomycetaceae bacterium
GTCGGGCGTGATTCGAGGGATGCCGAGTTGCGACGGATGAGCGAGTCAACCGGTTTGACCATGCCGAAATTCGACATGGCACAGGCGGTCCATGTTGACGCACACTGGCACAGCCAGTGCCACACGGGCGGCGGCGATTGCGGACTGATATTGCGCAGCTCGCCGGTGCGGAACGGGGGGCCGGCGCGGAACGCGGCGCCGCGAAGTCGCCCGGACGTCTGATTGAGCGGCATTTCTCTGCGAAGTCCGACGTCGACGGCTGGCGGATGGACGGCGGCTTTGGTAACAAACCGGTCAGCGGTCGCAGCACGTCTCGTGTCCATCGCGGTTGACGCGATTGCTGCCATGGCCGCATGATCAAGCCGCAAATTCACGCCGTACAAAGGATGCAGCAATGTCCCGGTGTTCCCAGACGTCCGCTTCATGGCGGACCGTTGCCGTCACAGTCGCGGCGACGACGATGATTGTGACCAGTTCCGCCAGCGTTCAGTCTCAAGACAAGGCTCCAGCAAGAATCTCCGCCACTGTGAAGCAAAATCTCGCGCCACCCTCCGATCTTTCATCCGACAACCCGTTCTTCGCGCCCAGTCCGCTGCCGTTCCATACGCCTGCGTTCGACAGAATCAAGATTGAACACTATCAGCCGGCGTTCATGGCGGGCATGAAGCAGCAGCTTGCGGAGATGGAAGCAATTGCCGCACAGGATGCGGAACCCACCTTCGACAACACGATTGTGGCGATGGAGAAATCGGGAACACTGCTGACTCGCGTGCAGGAAGTGTTCTTCAACATGACCGGGTCTCACACCAACGAGCACCTGCAGAACATTCAAACGGAAATGGCGCCGCTGCTGGCCGCTCATTCGGACAACATCCTGCTGAATCGCCGTCTGTTTCAGCGAGTCGACCGGCTGTACAACGATCGCGACGGCCTGAATCTGACTCCCGAACAGCAGGAAGTTCTGCGTCAGCATCACGAAGATTTCGTCCGCGCGGGAGCTCGCCTGTCCGAACAGGATCAGAACCGGATTCGAACTCTGAACGAACAGCTTTCGACGCTGGAAACAAAGTTCGAAGACAACCTGCTGGCCATCACGAAGGAGCGGTCGGTCATTGTCGATGACGCTTCCGAACTGGATGGTATGAGCGAAGCGGAAATCGCGGCCGCCGCCGAACGAGCGAAGGATCGCAAGCTGGAAGGCAAGTATCTGCTGGAGATCACCAACACGACTCGCGTGCCGATCCTGACGTCGCTGAACAATCGCAGTCTGCGCGAACGCGTGTGGAAAGCGTCGGCCTATCGCGGCATCGGCGAAAACGGAGGCATCGACAATCGTCCGCTGGTCCTGGAAATCGCTCAACTGCGGGCCGAGCGGGCGAAGCTGCTGGGATTTGCAAACCATGCGGAATACAAGCTGCAGAACCAGATGGCGAAGAATCCCGACGCCGCCCGCAAAATGCTGACGGACCTGGTCCCCGGCGTCGTCGCTCGCGTCGAACAGGAAGCCGATGATCTGCGAGCCATGATGAAGAAGCTGGGAGCCAACCATGATCTGGCTCCCTGGGACTGGGAATACTTCGCGGAAAAGGTCCGGGCGGAACGGTTCGAAGTTGATGAAGCCGCCGTCAAGCCATACTTCGAACTCGACACCGTTCTGAACAACGGCGTGTTCTTCACGATGAACAAGCTGTTCGGCATCACGTTCCAGGAACGCAAAGACCTGCCCGTTTATCACCCCGAAGTGCGGGTGTTCAACGTGATGGATCGCGACGGCTCGCAGATCGGACTGTTCTACGCCGACTTCTTCAAGCGAGACTCCAAGCGCGGCGGAGCGTGGATGAGTTCCTTCGTCGACCAGTCCGGACTGCTGCACGAGAAGCCCGTTATCTGTAACAACCTGAACATCCCCCGCCCGGCCGAAGGCGAACCGGCGCTGATCAGCTTCGACAACGTCACCACGATGTTCCACGAAATGGGCCACGCGGTTCACGGGCTGTTTTCGGACGTGACCTATCCGTCCGTTGCGGGAACCAATACGCCGCGGGACTTCGTGGAATTTCCGTCGACGTTTGAGGAAGACTGGGCCATTCAGCCGGGGATCCTGGCCAACTATGCGAGGCATCACAAGACCGGTGAACCGATTCCTCAGGATCTGCTGGACAAGGTTATTCGCGCCAGCAAGTTCAATCAGGGCTTTGATACTCTGGAATATATGGCCGCCGCGATTCTGGACCTGGAATGGCACACGCTGTCATCGGACCAGATCCCAGACGACGTCGAAGCTTTCGAAGCCGCGACGCTGAAGAAATATGGCGTCAACATCGCTGCCGTTCCGCCAAGATACCGGACGCCCTATTTTGCTCACATCTGGGCCGGCGGCTATTCCTCCAGCTACTACGCGTATCTGTGGAGCGAAGTGCTGGCGGCTGATGCGTTCGCGTACATGAAGGCCGGCGGCGGAGCGACCGCGGACAACGGCAGCCGGTTCCGCGCGGAAGTCCTGTCGCGAGGAAGCAGCCGCGACCCGATGGATTCCTACAAGGCCTTTCGAGGCCAGGCTCCCACCGTCGACGCTCTGCTGATTCGCCGAGGCCTGAAGTAGCCGCCGCCGATTCACCGCGTTCCGTCTCGATCCACCCCGTTCCAGGGCTCCAGCCCTGGAACGGTCTGCCTTGAAGGCTCCGCCTTCCCGCACAGTCGCTCGGCACTGCGCAACACACCGCAGGCCGCAGCCGCGTTGAGTCTGCGAGTGTTCACAATACCCGGAAACGTCCATGCCAAAACTCACCGGTCTGATCGCCGCGACGTACACGCCGTTTCATGCGGACGGTTCGCTCAACACGAAACCGATTCCGGAGTATGTCGACTTCCTGCTGAACAGCGGCGTCAGCGGCCTGTATGTCTGCGGCAGCACGGGCGAAGGAGTTTCGCTGACCGGCGATGAACGGCGTGTGCTGGCCGAAGCGTTCGTGAAGGCGGCGGCCGGGCGAGTTCCTGTGATCGTCCAGGTCGGGCACAATTGTCTGCGCGAAGCTCGCGAACTTGCGACTCATGCGGCGGATATCGGAGCCGATGTGATTTCGGCAACCTGCCCGTTCTATTTCAAGCCGGCGTCGGTGGATTTGCTGATCGCGTCGATGGCCGAAGTGGCTGCCGGCGGTCCCAATCTGCCGTTTTATTACTATCACATTCCGTCAATGACCGGCGTGAACCTGAACATGACGGAATTCCTGTCGAAGGCGGCCGACAGCATCCCGAATCTGGCGGGACTAAAATTTACGTCAACCACGGTTCACGAATTCCAAAGCTGTCTGAGCATTGACAACGGAAGATTCGACATCTTGTGGGGCTGCGACGAAATGCTGCTCAGCCGCTCTGGTCATCGGGGGAGCGGTCGGCAGCACATACAACATCGCCGCTCCGTTGTACCGCACGCTGATCGACGCGTTTGAATCCGGCGACCTTCATGCAGCCCGGGAGGCTCAGGCGAAGTCGGTGGCATTCATCGAAATCATGGCCCGCCACCCGTTTCACGCGGCCGCGAAGTGCGTGCTGAAGAAACTGGGATTCGACTTCGGCACCTGTCGTCTGCCGCAGGCATCGCTGGATTTGACTGATGAGCGTTCGTTGTTGAACGATCTCGACGCGATTGGATTCTTCGCGTAGAGCACCCCGCTTTCGGCATCAATTGCGGACTGACATCGCGCAGCTCGCCGTCGTGGAACGGGATGCGAGACCTGACCTTGAACAAGCGACGGTTTTGGAGTGCGGCGACTTGTCGCCGCTTTAGGCGTGCTGCAGGTGAGAATTGACATGCACGATGGTCTTCCAGGGCTATCGATGAAGTCCTGACGACGGCCCTGGAAGGCGATCGTACGGGCCACCACGCACAGCAACTCACCTGCCGCTCGCTTTCGTTTTCCGTTGATCGGTGTTATCCGGTGAACCGTACGACGGACCGGACTTCGATGATTTCTGGAAAACCAAAGCGATGCTGAACCATCGCACTCCATATGCCGGTTGCCGAAAGATTGGCGGCCCGTCGCCGCTGCCAGTGGGACGGATGCTCGTGACAGCACCCCGTTCAGGGCGTAAGCTGCTCACAGCGCCGCAACAGCGTGTGGAGCGATTTCGCAGGCGACCGGCGGCGCACGAAGCAGCAGCGTTCAAGACACGATCGATCCCGCTGGATTGACGCCTCCGGGTAGCTGGCAATTCGCGGTCCTGCATCCGACGGAATCACGCGGCATGGCTGAGACATCAAGAGACACACTCGGTGAAGGCGCCTACTTCCGCCGCGAGGATTACGTCGGGCTCGCGCGTCGAATGGCGATTCTTGCTGTGGATCTGATGGTTCTCATTGTGTTGTTTTTTGTAATTGGCATCGTCGTCCTCAGCGTCACGGACATTTCCGACGAGCAGTTTTCCCTCCTGTTCGGAGTCATATCGTGGCTGTACCTCTCCGTTCTAAAGGCATCAAGAATCCGTACTGTCGGTTATTGGTTGCTGGATGCCAGAATCGTCAACCTGAAGGGCGAAACACCATCGGTGTTCCGTATGACATTTCGATTTCTGCTGTGCCTGTTCGGTCCATTCTCGTTCATCTTTGATCTCCTTTGGGTCAGTACTGACGACCACAAGCAGACACTCCGCGATCGATTTTCCGGGACATGCGTCATCAGGCGGCATGCCGAACCCGCCGGACGAGCCGCGATTCGCCTTGTCTCTTACAACGCGCTCGGCTTCAATCTCACGTACCCTCAGGTGATGACGCCGAAAGGCGCGGCTGCCGCCGGAACCGGGACATGAGAAATGAGCGTTTCGCTTTGCGGACCAGAGCCAGAGCCGGCGCATCCGCACCCCTTCCGCATTCACGGCTCCTGACCGGGATTGCCGGCGGCGATTTCGAAATAACGTCGCGCTGCCCGGCGGTGCGTGTCCGGCTTTGGCGAGTTGCAGGATGTGAGTCCTGTTGCAACTACAACCTTCGCAGGCCGTCTTCCTTCATGGGATTCGGAATGGCATCGTCGATCTCGTCGATGCGGCGCAGGGTTTCTGCATCCAGGATCAGTCCGTCGGCGGCGAGGCTTTCTTCGAGTTGTTCGACGCTGGTGGCGCCGATGATCGTGGAGGCCACGAAGTCGTGCTGTTTGCTCCAGGCAACCGCCAGAGCTGTCAGAGTGACTCCCAGATCGGCGGCGATGGGTTTCAAGCGTTCGACGGTTTCCCGCGTGCGGTCGTTCAGGAACCGCTGAGCCATCTTCTGCTGACGTTCTCCCGCGTTTTGATAGGCGGTGAAGCGAGCGCCGGACGGAAAGCTGTCGGTGTATTTTCCGGTCAGCACGCCTCCACCAAGCGGTGAATACGGCAGCAGGCCGACGTCTTCGCGACGGCAGACCTGAGCCAGTTCACTTTCGCAGCGGCGATTGATCAGGCTGAAATTGTTCTGCACGGTGTCGTAGCGGCACAGGCCGTGTTTTTCGGCGGCGGACAGACTTTTCATCAGGCCCCAGCATGTTTCATTGCTGCACCCGATGGCTCGCACCTTGCCCTGCTGAACGAGCGCGGTCAGGGCGTCCAGGATGTCTTCGTACCGAGCGTGGTGGTCCGGCCAGTGAGTCTGGTACAGGTCGATGTAGTCTGTCTGCAGTCTGCGCAGGCTGTCTTCGACGGCGCTGAAGATCTGCCGCCGGTCGAGTGCGGCGTGACCGTTGCGGATCGGCGGCACGAACCAGCCGTGAGCCGGGCCGGCGATCTTGGTGGCCACGATCACGGCGTCGCGCGGTTTGGTCTTCATCCACCGTCCGACGATTTCTTCGGTCAGTCCGACTTTCTCTTTGCTGGGCGGCACGGGGTACAGTTCGGCCGCGTCATAGAAATCGATCCCGGCGCTGAACGCGCGGTCCATGATCCGGAACGAAAGCTGTTCGTCACATTGTTCGCCGAACGTCATCGTGCCCATGCAGATATCAGAAACTGAAATTCCGCTGTTGCCGAGTCGTCGTCGGTTCATGACTGGTCCTGTTGCTATTCTGGCCGCGGCGGACACTGATGCTTTTCGCAACTCTTAGGCCTGCGGCAGATGAGAAGATACCCTCCCGTTTCAACGGGAGGGTCGAAGTTTGATCGCCGTGCAGGCGATCAAACGAGGGGAGGGCGTCCGCGCAACGGGAGTTCCCCGTGCGTGGCCTCCCCGCGATCGAAGGCCTGAACGGCATTCGATCGGCGACCCTCCCGTTGAAACGGGAGGGTGAAGCTATTGTCGCTCTGCATTGGTCAATTCTCATCTGTCGATCGTCTTACGGTCGCGAGGCTGAATGACTCGTTTTTCCCCGCTCGCGGCATGGTATCGGAGTGGGGAAGGCGATGTTCGGAAGGCGGTTCCCGGGCAGATCCGCGCGGGAGGTTCCGCGGGCAGCGGTTTACAGATCCACGTCGTCGGCGAAGCTGGCTTCTTCCATGATGATCCGGTATCGCTCCGACGCGTCCTTGCCCAGAAGCTGATTGAAGGTGCTGTCGGCGTCCAACTGACTTTCGATGTCGACTCGCAGCAGGACTCGTGCTTTCGGGTTCAGCGTGGTGTCTCGCAGTTGAGCGGCGTTCATTTCGCCCAGACCCTTGAATCGCAGGACGGTGGCCTGCCGGTTGGCGGGCAGCGACGCCAGGATTTCTTCCTTTTCGGCGTCGGTCTGAGCGTAGTGGGTGGTCTTGCCGACTTCGATGCGAAACAGCGGCGGCTGAGCGATAAACAGTTTGCCCTGGCGAATCAGTTCCGGCATATGTCGAAAAAAGAACGTCAGCAGCAGCGTCGAAATGTGGTAACCGTCGCTGTCGGCATCCATCAGCAGAATCACGCGAGCGTATCTCAGCCGGTGGATGTCAAAGTTCGGTCCGACGCCGGTTCCCAGTGTTTCGACAATGTCGCTGATTTCCTGATTCTTCAGAATCTTGGACAGAGCCAGGGACTCCGTGTTCAGAATCTTGCCTCGCAGCGGCAGCACGGCCTGAGTCGACGCGTTGCGACCCATCACAGCGGTGCCTCCGGCGGAGTCACCTTCGACGATGAACAGTTCCGAATCGTCGGCGTTCTTTGCCTGGCAGTCGACCAGTTTGCCGGGAAGATTGGTGCGGCGTGAGGCGGCGGATTTGCGTTTCACTTCGCTGATGGCGTCACGGCTTGCCAGGCGGGCTCGCGCGGCCAGCACGATGCGGCCGAGGATCGAATCGGCCAGCGTCGGATTACTGTTCAGCCAGTTTTCCAGCCGCCGGCCGGATCAGTCCGTCGACGTGTGAGGCCATTTCGGGATTATTCAGCCGTTCCTTGGTCTGCCCCTGAAACATCGGGTCGCCGTTAAAAACGGACAGGATGGCGACGATGCCTTCGCGAATATCTTCGGCCGAAATCGTGACTCCGCGGGGCTTGTAGTTGTGGACTTCAATGTAGTTGCGGACGGCTTTGACAAGTCCCGCCTTCAGTCCGTTTTCGTGAGTTCCGCCGCCGTGTGTGCGGATGCCGTTTACGTAGCTGCGAATATGCTCATCGGTGGATTCCGTCCATTTCAGCACCAGTTCCACGCGAGCCGTCTGGTCGTCGCGATCCGTGGAAAACAACTGTTCGTGAACGGACTTCTTGCCGCTTTCGTGAATGATCTTTTCGATGTAGGCGACGATTCCGTCGGGATGCGCAAGTTCGTGAGTTTCGTTGCGGAATTCGTCCCGGAAGACGATCGTCAGGCCGCCGTGAATGTACGAGATATCTTCCAGATGCTGACGAATGGTGTCGGAATTGAAGTGAATGCGGCGGAAGATATCGTCATCGGGCCGAAAGAAGATCTGCGTTCCGCGGCCTCGAAACGGCCGCATTTTCTTGACGGGAGCCACCGGTTTGCCGTACCGGTATTCCTGCACCCATTCTCCGCCGTCGCGATGCACGGTGGCGACCATGTGCGACGACAGAGCGTTGACAACCGACGAGCCGACTCCGTGCAGACCTCCGCTGCGAGCGTAGTTCTTGTTGCTGAATTTTCCGCCGGCATGCAGCGTTGTCAGGATGACTTCCAGAGTCGACTTCTTCATCTTTTTGTGCTTGTCGACGGGAATGCCGCGTCCGTTGTCGTGGACCGTGCAACTGCAGCCGTCCTTGTGCAGAGTCACCGTGATTTTGTCACATTCGCCGGCCAGGAATTCGTCGACGGAATTGTCGACGACTTCCCACAGCAGATGATGCAGTCCGCGGGCATCGACGCCGCCGATGTACATGGACGGGCGTTTGCGAACCGGTTCCAGTCCTTCCAGAACTTCGATGTCGTCGCCGGTATAGGCGGATTTGTGGCGGTTGTGCTCATGGACATCCTTATGCAGACAGCGGACATTCGCCTCCCGGCAAATGAAGCGGCGGCGGTTTTCGGACCGCGACCGCCGCAGGAGTATCGCGGAAAACGGAAGCGTCGCAACTGAAGAGATTCGCCGACAATTCAAAGAACAGCGCATTAAGGCGAGCGACAGATGAGCTGTTACCTGCCCGCGAGCCGCACGGCGCCAGCCGCGGTTGTGTTCGCAGAGAACCGCGGCCGGCGGCTGGCGGGTAGATTCTCATCTGCCGCACGCCTAAACAGGGGAACCGCCGCATGCCGGTTCGCCAGGTGTTGTGGAACGGAGCGGCGGCGACTAAAACGTCCGTCTGGCAGATCCTGCCAATCGGGAACCAGGGCCGCTGACGATTTTCGCGGACGCTTGTTGCGACGCAGCCGTTATCGGTGAGTATTCTATGGCCTATCTGAAACAGGCATTCGGAGACCAGCCGGATCCGATCACGCACCCGCTGACGGGTGATGCCCTGACGATCGGCCGCCACGAATCATGCGACGTGGTGATCCAATCGCCGTCCGTCAGCCGCCATCACGCGAGAATCACGGCGGAAGGCAGCCGCTACTTTGTCGAAGACCTTGGCAGCCGCAACGGCACGATTCTGAATGGCCGGGCGATCTCGCGAAAAACGCCGCTAAGCAATGGTGACCGGCTGGAAGTTTCGACACTGCCGTTTGTGTTCTTCGCGCAGGATTCCCTGGACGGAGATTCCGGCAACTGGGGATACCGTCCGACCGTCATCAGCGTGTCCGACTCAGCGGTCCCGTCGCAGAATTCCGCCGCCCGGCACACCGTCGAACGCGGCGATGAGATTTCCTACGAACAGCTCGGGCGGGACCAGCTTCGTGACAGCCAGATTCTGTCGCGCGTCTCGATGATCGGCATCGACGAATCCGGTTCCGGTCCGGTCGCTCAGGACGCCGGACACAAACTGGCTCAGGCACTGAAGCTGACGCATGGCCTGAGGCGGGCGATTCGAACTGACGAAATCCTGGGCACGGTGCTGGAATCGCTGTTCGAATTCTTTTCGGCGGCGGAATGTGTCGCCGTGATTACCCGCAACCGAACGCGAACGGGACTGGTTGTTGCGGCCGCGGCGGCTCGCGAGAAAAACCGCGACGCGCAGATCTGCCTGCCGGTGCTGCATCACAGCATGGAATGCTTCGAAGCGATCCTGTTTGTGGATTACTGGCAGAAGCCATCGGAGTCCGGACACAAAGCGGACGTATCGGTCGCCAGGTACATCCTGTCCGCGCCGCTCGTGGGAAGATCGTCGGAAGCATTCGGAGCCATCCAGGTCGACACCGGGCAGACGGACCGGTCGTTCAGCCAGTCAGAACTGGAACAACTGGCGATTCTGATTCACATCATTTCGGCAGCTCTGGAAAACGCCGCGGAGGTGGATCTCGAAGTCGCGCGGGCGCTGGTCGATCGCGGACTGGAAGACGCGTCCCGGCTGCGAGCCAGCCTGGGTCCTCTGTCGCCGCCGGGAGTACCGGGCTTCCGCTGGGGACATCAGATCATCGCCGCTCCCGACATCGCAGCCGACCTGATCGACTACGCCACGTTATCGGACGGAAGAATAGCCTGCCTGCTGATCGATGTGCCCGGGCGCGGATCAGAAGCCGCGGGACTGCTGGTCTGCCTGACGCGGCTGCTGATCGGTGCCATCGTCGAAACCGAATCCGCGGCCGCCGCGTTAAGAACGGCCGAAAGGGAACTGCAGAAGCGAATCGGCCACGTTCCGATGATCACGTCGGTGGGTGTTCTGATTCTTGATCCGAAATCCGCCACGGTGTCGGTGACAGTCGCCGGCCACTGCATTCCCGTCAGAATCCGCGACGGAATCACGCAGACCGTGACGGACGATGCTGTCGTCGGCCCGCCGATCGGAACAGGTCGCCCGGCCAGCGGCGAAGGCTGTATTCTGCTGGAAAAAGGAGATTCGCTGGTGCTGTTCAGCGACGGTGTTTCCAAGCTGATCGACCCGACCGGCCGGATGATGAGCGGCCAGACGCTGGTTGAACTCGTTGATCTGGCGGGCCGCGATACAGGATGTACGCTGGACATCGGACTGAGAGTCGGTCTGGAAAAATTCCGCAACGGCTGCCCGGTTCCCGACGACGTGGCGTTTGTCTGTGTGCAGCGGCTGCGTTCCAAAACAAAGGATTCCGATGAAGGTTCGCAGAGCAGGTCGTCGACCGTGACAAAGCCCTGGAAAGGGTCCGAGACGTGGGACATGCAATGAGCGATGCTGCTCCCACTGTGGACGACGTTCTGGGCCGACAGGGCAGCATCGCACGTCGTCTGTCCGGCTACGAAGCACGCCCGCAGCAACTGGAAATGGCCGAACGCATCGCGCCGCAATCCGTGACGGACGGCATCTGGTCGCGGAAGCCGGGACGGGGGTCGGCAAGAGTTTCGCTTATCTTGTTCCCGCCATTCTGGCCGCTGAGGAACGCCGCAGGACGGACGCTGAAAAAGACGCGCAGAAAAACGAGAAGGATCAGAAGAAGAACGATCGGAAGACTCCAAAAATCATCGTGTCGACTCACACGATCAGTCTGCAGGAACAACTGATCGGGCGCGACATCCCGTTTCTGCAGTCGGTGCTTCCGGTCGAATTTTCCGCCGTGCTGGTCAAGGGCCGCAGCAACTACATCAGTCTGCGTCGCACCGCAAAGGCCGTCGCCCGCGCCGGACAAAAGGCTCTGTTCGAAATGGACGGGCAGCGGCAGTTGGCTCAGATTTCATCCTGGTCAAAAACAACCACCGACGGCAGCCGTTCCGATCTGAGTTTTCGACCGCAGCCGGCGTGTGGGACGAAGTGCTCAGCGATCAGGGCGACTGCCTTCGCCGAAAGTGCCCTCACCACGACGAATGCTTCTACTACAAGGCTCGCCGCCGCGTCCGCAACGCTCACGTGCTGGTCGTCAATCACGCGCTGTTCTTTTCGGATCTGGCGCTGCGCGCGAAGGAGCCAGCGTGCTTCCGGACTACGACACCGTCATTTTCGACGAAGCCCACACCATCGAATCCGTGGCCGCCGACCATCTGGGCCTGTCGATTTCCGAAGGGCAGATCGAATACCTGATGAACAAGCTGTACAACGATCGGGCGAATCGCGGTCTGCTGGTGCTGCACAAAATGGTCGAAGCCCAAAAGCTGACCCAGGGAGTTCGCCACGCGAGTCGCGACCTGTTCTTCGCCATTGACGACTGGGCGACGCGATTCGGAAAGCGAAACGGCCGGCTGGACAAACCCGTCGACGTCGTCAACAACGTCACTCCGAAACTGACCGAACTCGGAAAACAGATCGAAAACTACGCGGATCGCATCAGCAACGAAAGTGACAAAGTCGAACTGACGTCCGCCGCGGGTCGCTGCTATCTGCTGGCCGACAACCTTGCCGCGTGGTGCGTGCAGAAGGAACGCGGTGCCGTGTTCTGGCTGGAACGCGGCGGAGTTCGGCAACAGCGACTGACTCTGATGAGTGCCCCCATCGAAGTCGGGCCGATTCTGAAGGAACACCTCTTCAACGCCGTTCCCAGCGTCATTCTGACCAGCGCGACGCTGGCCGTCGGAACAAAGGACTTCAGCTTCTTCCGATCGCGCGTCGGACTGACGGATGGCGGCGACTGCCGGCTGGGAAGCCCGTTTGATTATCGGCGGCAGGTGCGTCTGATCCTGTCGACGAACATGCCCGATCCCGGCGCGGACGCTCGCGGCTTCGAAGCCGAAGTCGTCAAAAGAATTCAGCGACACGTGCTGGAAACCAACGGCCGCGCGTTTGTTCTGTTTACCAGCTATTCGATGATGGAATTCGCCGTGCAGCGACTGCTCGGCTGGCTGGCGGAACACGACCTGACGCTGTACAGCCAGGGCCGCGGAATGCCGCGTTCCGCGATGCTGGAACGATTTCGCAATGATCCGCGAGCGGTCCTGTTCGGTACCGACAGCTTCTGGCAGGGTGTCGACGTTCCGGGAGATTCGCTGCAGAACGTCATCATTCCCAAGCTGCCGTTCAGCGTGCCCGATCATCCGCTTCTGGAAGCTCGCGTCGATGCGATTAAGGCTCGCCGAGGCAACCCGTTTCGCGAATATCAGGTTCCCGAAGCCGTCATCAAACTGAAGCAGGGCTTCGGCCGTCTGATCCGCCGAGCGACGGATTCCGGACGAGTCGTGATTCTTGACCCGCGAGTCCTGACGAAACAATACGGCCGGCTGTTTCTGGAAAGCCTTCCGGACTGTCGAACGGAAATCGACAACGGTCAGACAATTGAACCCGTCGACCGCGATTGACCGGCCATCGTCGAAGAGTTGGCCACAGATTTCTCAGATTCCCACAGATTGCACACCGTTGTTCCGGCGGCGGCGTTCCGTCATTCCCCGCAAGCCCGCGCCCCGTCATTCCCGCGCAGGCGGGAACCCAGCAGCCCGCGCGCCCCGTCATTCCCGCGCAAGCTCGCGCCCCGTCATTCCCGCTCACGACGGGCTCGCAAGGCAGCGCATCTGAAAGCAGGAGCCCTGGAACGCGTTGTTGCTTTTGATATCATCGCGACGGGCCTGCATCGCCATCCGGTTTCGGTTCATGAGCGCATTCAGAATGCATGCATGTTCGCTGCGGTCCGCTGCTGTGACGTTCACCGCAGGGCGCTGCTGGTGACTCGCCGCCGTTTGGTGTCATTCTTCAGCCTGCTGTGTTTCACAACGTCAAAGGAAAGTTCCGATGCGTTCCGTCGTCACCTGCACCAGCATTCTGCTTAGCCTTTCCGTTTCAGCCTTCGCGAGCGACGTCAGCGACAACTGGCCGCAATGGCGCGGGCCGAACTTCAATGGCTCGTCGGACACGGGCAATCCGCCCGTCGAATGGAGCGAAACGAAGAACGTTCGCTGGAAAATCGAAGTTCCGGGCAAGGGCAGCGCCACGCCGATCATCTGGGAAAATCGCATCTATGTTTTGACTGCGATTCCGACAGATCGAAAGGCCGAAGGAGCCGCGGCAGCCGCAGCGGAACCGCCGGCCGATCAGCAGCAGGGCCGTGGGGGCCGAGGCGGCGCGGAGGTTTCGGCGCCGCGCCGCCTCCGACGAATTTCCACCAGTATGCTGTCATCTGCTACGACCGGACGACGGGGGCGAAGTCTGGCGGACGGTTGCCGTCGAAGCGGTGCCGCATGAAGGCGGCCACGGGACGAACACGTTCGCGTCCGGGTCTCCGGTCACCGACGGAAAGCACCTGTTCGTGTCATTCGGTTCGCGCGGGGTGTTCTGTTTCGACATGAACGGCAAGGAAGTCTGGCACCGCGATCTCGGACAGATGCAGACTCGCAACAGCTTCGGCGAAGGCAGTTCTCCGGGCGCTGCACGGCGACACACTGGTCATTCCGTGGGATCATGAAGGCCAGTCATCACTGATTGCGCTCGACGCGACCAACGGCGAAATTCGCTGGCAGGTGGAACGAGATGAACGAACAACGTGGGCGACTCCGTTCATCGTGGAACACAACGGCAGAACTCAGGTCGTGACAAACGGGCATCGCGTCCGCAGCTACGATCTGAAAACCGGCGACCTGGTCTGGGAATGCGGCGGTCAGGTGGAGAACCCGATTCCGTCGCCCGTGCTGCAGGACAACATGATCGTGTGCATGACCGGGTATCGCGGCAACGCGATCTACGCGATTCCGCTGGACGCCACTGATGACGTGACCGACACGGACGTTGTCGCCTGGAAACGCGACGACGCGCGCCGTACGTTGCGTCACCGGTGTTGTACAAGGGGCAGCTCTACTTCACAAAATCCCGTGAAGGAATCATGTCGTCGGTCGATGCCGCCACGGGCGAAGTTCTGATTGGTCAGCAGCGACTGCCGGAAATCAGTTCCGTCTACGCGTCGCCGGTCGCGGCGGCTGATCGGGTCTATTTTCCCGGACGAGAAGGCGCGACGGCAGTGATTCGGCATGGCACGGAACTGGAAGTGCTGGCGGTCAACAAACTGGACGAAGGCATCGACGCGTCTCCGGCGATCGCGGGAGACCAAATCTTCATTCGCACCGAGAAGCATCTTTATTGCATCGCGGAAGACTGAACGACCGGCGGCTGGGACCGATGGTGTTCCATTCGTCGTTGACGCCGGGCGCTCGGCTCAGTAACTGGCCGGCAGCGAGCGCGCGGGCCCTCACCCCGATTTTTCTGCTGGACGCAGAAAAATCTCCCTCTCCCGTTTCGCGGGCGAGGGGACAGTGTGTGTGACACCCGCGGAGAGAATGAACCCCCTTGCGTTAGTCCCGCCAGGCACCGGAATCGTTCACGGTTTCGAACGCGTGTGGTGGAATTGCAGCAGTGCGTCGCGCATTTCGGCGGCGGTCTGGTACCGGTCATCGGGGGAGCGTGAAAGGGCTTTCTCGATGATCGCCGCCAGTTCATCAGGGACGCTGCTGTCCCGTTCGCGGATGGGAGTCGGCGGTTCGTTCAGGATCTTGAAGACCATTTTCGACAATCGCCGGGCTTCGTGAGGCCGACGACCGCAGAGCATTTGGTATAGGCAGACTGCCGCCGCGTAGACTTCGGAACGCGGTCCGGCTTTGGCAGGCTCCAGGAGAATTTCCGGAGCCATGTACGCTGCGGTTCCCACGACGGCTCGTTCGCTGCCGCTGGCTTCGACAATCCGCAGCGCCAGGCCGAAATCGGCAATCTTGACTCGCAGCCGTCCGGCGTCTTCGAAGAACAGCAGATTCGAAAGCTTAACGTCGCGATGCACGATGTCGCGTGAATGAGCGTAGTGCAGACCATCCAGAAGCTGTGCGGCCAGCGACGCACAGACGGTATATCGTTCGGCCGCCGGCATTCGACGCAGGCGCGTGGCGATGTCGATGGTGTCGATGAATTCAAACACCAGATAAGGCGTGTCGTCGTGAACGCCGAAGTCCACCGTTTCGACAATCTGCGGATGCTTCAGGCCGACACAGATGGACGCTTCGCGAATGAACTGCTGGACTTCGTCTCCGCTGGGAATCGCGGATCGCGACAGTATCTTGACGGCCACTTTTCTGCCGGTCGACAGGTGGTGTCCCGCATACACAACGCCAAACCGTCCCCGGCCGATCAGGTCTCCGATTTCGTAACCCGGCAGCGCGGGAGCATGCAGCGACGGATTGTATGTCTGTTCGGCCAGCCGCTGATTTGCGGTATCAGACGCCTTGCGGGCATCCTGAATGTGAACGCGAATTTTCGTGCGGCCGACCTGCACGGTATCTCCGTCCTGCAGAGTGCAGCGGTCGACAAGTTCCGCGTTCACCAGCGTGCCGTTGGTGCTCTTCAGGTCCACCAGCGAACAGTTCGGCGGCGAAATCTCAAAACGGCAGTGCAGGCGCGAACACTTTTCGTCATCAATCAGTTGCAGGTGAGAATCCGCGCTGCGACCGACAAGCACTGAGACGGGATTTCGAAACACAAACTCCCTGCCGCTGTGCGGTCCCTTCACGACCTTCAGTTGAACTTCCGCTTCCGGGATTTCAACGTCAGAAAAGTCGTCGGATTCGTGAAACTGCGCCGGCGTCAGCACATTGGTGGACTTGAAGAACACGTCCAGCAGTCCCTGATCGGTCTTGCCCGGATCGGGCACCAGACGTTCAGAATGCTGAGGATACTTCGCACGGGCGCTGGTAAACGCCGCGCTGACGGCTCGGCGAAATTCCGGCAGCCGTTTTCGCAGCGCGGCCTCGGACACGCTGCGGTCGTGGCGAAGTTCGTGCTCGATTTCCACCAGACAGAGTTGTTCGGCCAGTTCGTCGGTGGCACCGAAGGGCAGCGACGGCAGAAAGTCTTCCATCCGTGCCACTTTGCCCGCACGCAGTTCCGCTTCGAAGCGAAGGCTCTGTTCTTCGATCGCTGGTGGCGTGTTCATGGAATGTCGCGGACGGAATGGCAAAACGTGCGAAGACGAATCCCGTTCAGCAGTGGCGGAGAATTCTCAGCCCGAAAACGGTCGGCGGGGTCGTGAGGGAGCGGCGTCTGGCGGCAGTTCTTCAGGAAGTTGCAGAACTCGATCACGCGGGAAAACCCGGACAACCGTTGCGGTTGACAGCCGGTGGAACTTTTCGGCAGCGTCGTCCGTGGTGAAAGTCTTTGGTTCGTTCACGAATTCTGCCGCGATGCTACCGGTGTCACCGGTTAATCGCAATGCCCTGCTGCGGTCCGCCACGGAATCGGAGGATCGACGGCCCGGATCTCTGTTACGGGACGCAAATTCGCGACTTCCCGTGCCTCGCGGTGCTCGCTGCCCGGCATTCGCGGAAATTGCGGCGCTTCGCCGGCGGCGGCGGCCACTACAATCGAGGTGATTGATTCCTGTTTCGGAAAGGCATAGCTTTCTTCTGTGAACCGACGCGGAGTTCTTTCAGAGCCCGGTAAATCGAATGAACACGCAACTGGCGGCCTATATTGACCCGATTTTCGAGTACGTGATCGTACTGCTGGAAAGGGCCGAAAATAATCAGGAGCCGGATCCGCGGGAAGAGAAGCAGAAGATCCTGGAAAAATTCTCCGCCGCCGACGCTGCTCTGGGTCGATCGCAGGACTGGCAACTGGCGAAGTTCGCGCTGGTGGCGTGGATCGATGAAATGCTGATCTACGGCAGCGGCTGGCCGGACAGCAGCCGAAGCTGGTGGCATTCCAACATGCTGGAACTGGATCTGTTTCCGTCGGAGTCCGATGAACCGCCGCCCGGTTCCGGCACAGTTGTTTCCGACCGCGGCGGAGACACCGTCCGTGACTTCCATTCCGTCGATACCGACGACTTTCGAGGAATCGCCGACCGCGAGTTTTTTCACCGGGCCGCCAAAGCTGCCGAACTTCCGTCAAAGGATGCTCTGGAAGTTTACTACCTTGCGGTGATCCTGGGGTTTCGAGGCGTGTACCGGCACGGCGACCTGGACCCGGAAGCGACGAATCTGCCGCGACAACTGGGAACCTGGCTGCGAAAGACGTCCGCGTCGATTCAGGTCGGGCAACAGCGCCGGCCCGTTCCCGTGCAGACGCGGGCTGCGGCCGGAGCGAATCCTCTGCCCGGCCGATGCCAGTTCTTCGGAGCGACACTGTGGACCGTTGTGCTGGTGTCGGCGGTTGTCGTCGTTTCCACGCTGCACCTGGGCGCACCGGAAGATGTTTCCGCGGCGAACGGCGACGCATCTCATGCTACGCAGCCCGAACCGCTGCCGTCCGGCGATGGAGAGAAGTGATCCATGAACAGCGTGGTCGACAAACTCTTCGCGCCGCTCAGGCTGCTGTTCTGTTCGTCGCTCTTCTCTTCGCCGCGCCCGCAACTGGGAATGTCGCTGCCACAGCGAGTGGGATTCTTTTCGTTTCTGTTCCTGCTGCTGGTTGCGGTGGCGGGGCTGACGCTTCGAATCGGTCTTCGTGACGTTCCTGCAGCCATCCAGCAGCGACCGCTTCCGTTTGCCGTCGTTGCGGCCGTGCTGGTGGGAATTCCGCTGCTGGCGGCATGGCTGGCAAAGCGGTCTTCGTCCAAAGCGGATTGTGAGTTCCCGGATATCGCGGCGGCCTGGCAGGAAGGACTTCGAGTGCTGCAGGTCAAGGGAATCTCGCTGGCAGACACGCCTTTGTATCTGGTGGTCGGTCCGCGCGACGCCGGCGAAGCCAGGGCCGTGGTCGAATCATCCGACATCCCGTTCGAAGTCAGCGGCCTTCCGTTCGGCGATTCTACGCTGATCTGGTTCGCGTCGCACGAAGTGATTTTCCTGGCGTGTCCCGGAGCCAGCCAGGTGTCTCTGCTTTCACGCACCGCGCTGGGAAGTTCCGCCGAGTCGGATGTGTCACTGGCGCCAGGCAGCGAAAAAAGCATCTTCGATCAGACGGTCGGCGCGGTCATGGATTACATCGCCGCGTCTACCGAACTGGGAGCAACAAACGTGGGCTTCGGTGTGCAGCCTCCGCTGGAATCGGAGCAGGGTGATTCCGGAACTCAGCAGTTGTACGACGTTTCGAACCCCGGGTTTCATCTGATGGGACAGACTCTGGCGGCCGGCATGCCGGCGGCTCCGAGGCCCAAAAACCGCCTGAGCCTGGATACGCAGTCGCTGGCGCTGGCCAGCAGAAAACTGGCGGCGGTCTGCAATCTGCTGCAGCAGCACCGCGAACCGAATCCGGCGATCAACGGAGTGATGTCGTTTCTGCCCTTCGGTCTGATCACGACAAGTGACCAGGGAGCGTCGGCGTTACAAAGCGCGGTCGCCTTCGACAACGATGTCATCTGCCGCAACATCGGACTGCGTGCTCACCTGGCAATCATGGTCGGCGGAATGGAGCAGGAAACCGGTTTCCGCGAACTCGTGCGGCGCTTCGGTCCCGAAGTCTCCCGACGAAATCGAATCGGGAAGGGAAGTTCTCAGCCGTGGTGCGACCCGACCGGCGAATCCCTGGAAGCGCTGGCCCGTCACGCGTGCGGTGCCTTCGAAGACAACGTTTATCCGCTGTTCGCCAAGGATCACGAACTGCGCGAACCCGGCAATCCCAAACTTTACAAGCTGTTGTGTGTCAGCCGGCAGCGGCTGACAAACCGGCTGGCGCGAGTTCTGCGTTCCGGGTATTCCTACGAACGCGATTTTGAACGGTCGCTGCCGGTGCTGGGATGCTACTTCGCGGCGACCGGGCATCGTCCGGATCGGCGAGCGTTCGCGTCCAGCGTGTTTCGAAAACTGCTGCAGCATTCATCGTCGCTGGACTGGCATCCCCGGCTTCGCCACACCAACGAACGCTACGTGGCCTGGACCAACATTCTGCTGGGAGTCAACCTGATGCTCATTGCCGCGACGATTCTGGTCTGCGTGCTGTAGCGACCGCCGCGGCGCCTGCCCGCGCTGAAAGCGCCGCGTACCGAAGACTGCGGCCGGCGTCATTCGATGTTGCCGGAGTGTCGAATGGCCTTCACCAGTCGAAACCCAAGCACCAGCGCGAAGAACCAGCCCACGGATCCCGGAATTGAAATTCCCCACAACTGCGGCGGCACGTTGCGGCTCCACAGCAGTGCCGATCCGATGAACAGCGCCGCCGACAGAATTCCCATCACCAGACGGTTGACGGTCTGTTCCAGCCTGCGGTGTTCCAGGTGAACATCGAAGCGACCGCGTTTGATCTGATTCAGCAGGTCAGCAATATCGCGCGGCAGCGTTTCCCCCAGACGAGTCCAGTCGACCCACGCGCGCTGCAGCTTGTTGAACATGCGCTGCGGTGACAGCCGCCGTCTCAGCGCTGTGCTCTGGTACGGCTGCAGAAGTTCGGCCAGGCTGAAATCCGGGTCCAGATTGCGAGCCGTGCCTTCCAGCATCACCAGCACTTTGATCAGCAGCGAAACCCGCACCGGCAGAACGATGCCATACCGTCGGATGATTCCGGTCATGTCGTTCAGGGCACCGCTGAGATCAAAGCCGGACAGCGTCTGACTTCCGTAGTCGGCCAGAAACGACTCAACCTCCGCGCGAAGCCGCAGGTCATCCAGTCCCGGCGGAAGTGAGCCGATCCGGACGATGATATCGCACAGCGAAACGGGATCCTGACGAACGGCCGCCAGCAGCATGTCTTCGATCTGCTCCCGCAGCAGCTCGTCAATTCGTCCGACCATGCCGCCGTCCAGCAGCCCGATCACGCCGCCGTTCAGCAGCATCAGGTTTCCGGGATGCGGATCAGCGTGATAGAAGCCGTCGCGAAAAATCATGTCCAGAAAAATGTGGGCTCCGCGGTGAGCGATGTCGGACAGATCGTACGTCGATTTCCGAAGAGCCTCACAGTCGGCGACGCTGATGCCGTCCAGCCGTTCCATCGTCAGCACCCGGCGCGACGACAGTTCGACAAACGGAGTCGGAAACTTCACGTCTTCCCGACCGGCGAAGTTCCGAAGAAACGCCTGCAGGTTTCTCTGTTCGCGCGTGAAGTCCAGTTCCGCCATCAGCGTCCGTGAAAACTCCTCCGTGGTTTCCACGGGGCGGAACTGCCGAAGTTCGGGAGAATACTGTTCGGCCAGTTCCGCGATGCGATGCATGATCTCCAGGTCGTTGCGAATGCGGTCTTCAATGCCGGCATGCTGAATCTTCAGCACCACCGCGGTTCCGTCGATCAGCCTGGCCGCGTGAACCTGGCCGATGGACGCTGACGCAAACGCGGTTTCGTCGAATTCCGAAAACAGTTCCTCCGGAGCCTGCCCGAGTTCCTCGCGAATCAGATTTCGAACAACGTCGGGAGCATCCGCCGGAGCGTTGGCCTGCAGTTGTGTCAGTTCCGCCGTCAGCTTCGGTCCCACCAGGTCCGGCCGTGTGCTGAGAATCTGGCCCAGCTTGATGAAGGTGGTCCCCAGTTCCGTCAGAGCGTGGCGGATTCGCTGTTCAGTCGACAGTTCAGAAATCGGCTGACCTTCGGAATCCTGAAACATCCGCTGGACCCAGTCGATATGCACGCGGGTCATCCAGCGCGCCAGTCCGTACTTGGCCAGGATTCCAATGACCTCCCGAAACCGGGCCGTGTTGCGAGCCAGTTGCGGCAGCGACGCTACATCCATCCGGTGTTCCTCTTCACGATTTCGTCTCGTCTGTTGACCAGGCCGTCACGCGACAATGAGCCGGCTTTCGTCGATCCGGTCCTGCGGAAAACCGCAGCGCCGAAGCATTCGTTTGCACAGGAATTCGACACGGCAATCGAACGGCATCGGCGCGAATCGTGTCGGACCTGAGCGACCGCCGTGAAGGTTGATGATGACTACTGCCCGGCGGTGCGTTTCAGTATCGTCCGTCCGCTGCTTTTGCCATCGCAGGTCTGTCAGATCGAAAGTGCTGAAATGTCCGTCGACACTCCCGGATGGGTTCGTGACGCTGTCTTCTATCAGATCTTCCCCGATCGATTCGACCGCAGCGGCCGTGTTCCCGTTGCCGGCGAACTGGAAGCGTGGGACGCCGCTCCCACGCCGCACGGTTTCAAGGGCGGCGATCTGTTCGGTGTGGTTGACCGACTGGACTATCTGCAGCAGCTTGGCGTCACGGCGATCTACTTCTGCCCTGTCTTCGCGTCGGCGTCGAATCACCGCTATCACACCTATAACTATTTTGAAGTCGACCCGCTGCTCGGCGGCAATGAAGCTCTGCGACTGCTGCTGGATGCCGCTCACCAGCGCGGCATGAAGATTGTTCTGGACGGTGTCTTCAATCACGCGAGCCGCGGATTCTGGCAGTTTCATCACGTTCTGGAAAACGGCGGCGCTTCTCCGTATCGCGACTGGTTTCACTTCCACCCGGACCGGCTCAGCGGCCGGCTGCCGTTTCAGCCGTATCCCGGCGAAAAGGCCATGATGGAACTTGCCAACGGTCACGGCAGCTACGAAGCCATCGGCTACAGCGCGTGGTGGAACCTGCCGGCGCTGCCGAAGTTCAACACGGATTGCCCGGAAGTTCGCGAGTTTCTGCTGACGGTGGCCGAACACTGGGTCGAATTCGGTATCGACGGCTGGCGTCTGGACGTGCCCAACGAAATCGACGACGACGATTTCTGGCGGGAGTTCCGGCGGCGTGTTCGAGCCATCAACCCGGACACCTATATCGTCGGTGAAGTCTGGAGCGAAGCGACTCGCTGGCTGCAGGGAGACATGTGGGACGCCGTGATGAATTACCAGATCACGGCCGCCTGTCTGGGATTCTTCGGCGGCAACAATCTTGACTTCGAACAGGTCCACCGCCCCAGCAGTTTTCAGCACGTGCGCCGGCTGTCCGCTGAGGAATTCGTCGCGGCTGTTGACCGGGCCACGTCGATCTATCCGCTTCCGATTGTTCAGTCGCAACTGAATCTGCTGGACAGTCACGACATGCCGCGGTTTCTGACATGCTGCCGGAACGACCGAGCCGCTTTGAAGATGGCGTGGCTGTTTCTGTGTACTCTTCCGGGAGCCCCCTGCGTCTACTACGGCGACGAAATCGGACTCAGCGGCCGTCACGATCCGGACTGCCGACGCGGGTTTCCGTGGGACGAAAGCCGTTGGGATTATGACCTGCTGAACTGGTACAAAGCCTGCATCCAGCTTCGCAAACAACACCCCGCCTTTCGTCACGGAACGCGAACATCACAGGTTGTCTCCGGCGAATGTGTCGTCATCCGTTACGGAAACGAGGACGATTTTCTGACGCTGGCATATAACGTCGGCGAGTCTTCGTTCCGGCTAAACGTCTCGGAACTTGATATCGCCGCGAAAGACTCACTGCCGCCGCAGACAATACCCCTGGCGACGTCCGTCACGGATGGTCACGTCGACATTCCGGCGCGATCAGCCGTCGTGCTGTCCGGATTCCAGCGAGCCTGAACCCCTCTCCCGGGCATCGCTCCGCTCGCCCGACCGCTCCCTGCCGCTGCGCTGGGAGAGGTGTGGATGTGAGCATTGAATCGGAAAGCGTTTCTTCGCAACACGGCGTTGAATGCGGTGGAGTTGCCTCCGCCGGATATCATTCCGCCGGTTGCCTGATCCGTGCGGAAGGGGCAAGATTGCAATGCGGCGCATACTCCAATGTCCGTGCCCGCGATGTTGCACTGCGATCGAGTCGAAGGAAACGTCATGAGCGATACGACTTCAGATTCCGATGAACCGGTGCGTCCGCCACTGCCGCGGACGATGCTGCAATGGGTGCTGATCTTCGGACCGGGTGCCATCATCGCGTCGCTGACCATCGGAACGGGTGAACTGATCTTCTCAACACGCGGCGGTGCGCTGTTCGGCTACGACATCCTGTTTGTGTTTGTTGTCATCTCGGCGCTGAAATGGGGACTGGTGATTTCGACGAGCCGTCACATGATTCTGACGGGAGTGCATCCGTATGAACGCATGATCGACCTTCCCGGCCCGCGCGGCTGGATGCCGATTGCGCTGTTGCTGATGGCGACAATCTGTCTGCCGATCTGGATCAGTTTTCATTCCGGTGTGCTGGGCAACCTGACGGCATGGATCACGGGAACCCGCGGCCTGTTCGGCGGCGGGATCGATTACGTCTGGGGCGCCGGAATTCTGGTGGCCGTGCTGATCCTGTCCGCGACCGGCGGATACTCCGTGCTGGAACGTGTGCAGTTGTTTGTCGTCACGGCGATGGTGTTCTGCGCTGTGGTGACTCTGGTGCTGTACCAGCCCGACTGGCTTCGCTTCGTATTTGGACTCGCCCCGAAACCGCTGGCGTATCCCGACTGGCTGACGGAAAAATATCCCGAGATCGCTCGGCATTCCGTCTGGATCGAAGCCACGCGCTACGTGGGAGTCATCGGTGGAGCCGGCTTCGACTATCTGGCTTACACGTCATGGCTGCGGGAAAAGCACTGGGGCATTCTTCCCGACAGAGCGACTTCCGAACAGCTTGAAGAAATGGCTGCCAGCCCCGATCACGAAGTGCGAAAGTGGATTCGGGCGCCGGTCGTGGATTGCGCGATCAGCTTTTTTCTGATCGTTGCGTTCAGTGCTGTGTTCGTCGCGTCCGGTGCCATCATCCTTGGTCCGGCGCACGTCGTTCCCGATGAGGAAAGCCTGCTGAACCTGCAGGCTCGCTTCGTGACAAAGATCCATTCCTGGCTGCTGCCGCTGTACGTGATCGGCGCATTTCTGACGATGCTGGGAACGCTGTACGGCACGATCGAAATCGCATGCTCCATCGCGGACGAAATCGTTCGGTCATTCTTTTCACACTGGAGCCCCCGAACGGCCGGCCGATTGCGGCGGATCGTGCTGGCGTGGTGTGCACCGCTGTCGCTGGCGATTCTGCTGTGGCTGTTCATTCGGCAGTCGGCGACCGAACCAATACCGATCACACAGGCCGCGTCCACCGCGGCAGCGGCTTCGATCGACGTCGAACACAATCCGGAGAACGCTGCAAAACCGGAATCCGATGGCCAAACAGACGAACCCGCGCGACGCGGCAGACCTCGCATCCTGCTGACGATCCTGACACCCGTCAATCTGTTTACCGGCGTGCTTGCCTGCGGACTGGTCTGCTCACTGAGCATCTGGATGGATCGTCGCTGGCTGCCCGCGAAACTGCGCCCGCCGGTCTGGCTGACGGCGATGAACCTGGTTTCGGCCGTCGTCTTTCTGGGACTTGGCGTCAAAGGCTACTGGGATATCGAAAACAGGGTGCCGGTTCTGGGCATTCTGCTGGCGACGTTCATGACCGCTATGGTGCTTGCAGCCACCGTCGTGCCGACGCTGACAAACCGGCAGCGGCACGAGGCATAAAGCGAGCACAGATTGCTTCACCCTCCCGTTAAAGCGGGAAGTGCGGAGTTTGATCGCCGTTCAGGCGATTCAACGACGGGGAGGGTCGGTCGCGCAATCCGAGTTTCCGGGCGTCGCCCTCCCCGCGAGAAATCGGCTGAACGTTGATTCCTGAGCGGCCTTCCTGTTGGAACGGGAGGGTGAAGCACAAACTGCGATTCACCGGTGGATTCTCACTGGCCACTTGCCGAAACCCTCGTACAACTCGGTGTGCCGTTAACTTTGCGGATTGCATGCGGTTTTCGAATTCGGATCGCCTGCTGTTTCCGGGATACCGTCGGTGAAGAAACGTCGCGTGACACACATCATTTTGCTCGCCGCCGGATTCCTGCTGATCGGAGTTGCCGCCATGTTCTTCCTGAGTCTCACCGCGCCGCGTCCGGCCACTCTGGGAGTCCATTCAGGACGACTGGCGGAGCCGCCGGGCACCGCCAACTGCGTGTCGACTCAGACGGATGTCCGATCGTTCTGGATGGCTCCGCTGGAGTTCACCGGTTCGCCCGCTGAGGCGTGGACACGACTGCGACACGTCGTGTCAGAAGTTCCGCGAACCAAAGTAGTGACGGACAACGGCAGCTACATGCACGTGGAAGTCACCAGCGCCGTGTTCCGATTTACCGATGACGTGGAATTCCTGCTGGAACCGGATGCAGGACGAATTCACTTCCGCTCGGCTTCGCGAGTCGGCCGTTCGGATCTGGGAACCAATCGGAAACGCATGCAACGGATCAGGGACCAGTTTCTGAAGCAGCACCCGTGAACGCCGGGGAGCGGCCGAAACGACGTACGATGCCGTCGCATCCAGCGGCCCGGACGCCATCAATAGCGCCAGCCGACTTGTGTGATGAAGGCCGTTCCGGGGCTGACGGTGGGATTGGCGGCGCTGGCGTAATCGATGTCGCGGTTAAACACCCAACCGGCTTCGATGAACCAACTGTAGACACTGGCGTCCATGCGAAAGCCCATCAGGATGCGATAGTCCTTCAGCTCGACTTCATCGCGGCCGGTACCCGTGGCCGTGGAAATTTCATACGCCTCGATGTGGTACTCCGCGCGAGCGTACGCCCATTTGGACCAGTAGGCTTCGTTTCCGAGAAACAGGCTGATCTGAGATTCCGGAAACATCAGCCGCCATTCCCAGAAGTCGTCCCGATAGACCAGACCACCGTACGGGATGACACGGTCGTGAACGCGGTCCCAGAACTGAGCTCCCAGACCCAGAGTCCAGTATTGGTCAAGCTGAAAGAACATGATGCCGCGACCGTCAAGCTGGAACGCGTCGGACGTCATCGAAGCATTCAGGTCGCTGTTGATGGACGGCGTGATTCCCAGACTCAGGCTGTACGGGCCGGCCTGCGGTGTTTCCACTTCATAGTCGACACCGAAACGAAAAGCGGAACCCGGCAACCCTGCGCCACCCGTCGGTCCGTCCCAGTTGCGAAGCCGAAACTGATTGGTCCAGGTGGAAACCCAGCCCGGCAGACACGGTGCCGTATTTGCCAGGTCATAGTCGACTCCGAACTGTCCGAAGCTGCCTGTCGAACCGCCGGTGACGGCTACGTTCGGCATGTACGAAATATCCAGGCGGTTCTGCCAGCCGAGTCGATAGGGTCGCGGACCGTTGGCACCCGGCACCGTGTAGGCTCCCGCGGCGGGAGCGCCCATGCCGTACGGCGTGTAGGGAGCGTACGGAGACGGTTGTGGAGCCGTCCCATACGGAACAGGCTGACCGTACGGCGAAGGCTGTCCATAGGGCGAAGGCTGCATGAAGGGATCCGGCATCGTCGGTGGCGAGAACGCGTTCCAGGTTGACGTTTCGGGCAGGACCGGCATCCCGAATTCGCTTCCCGGCACGGCTTCTCCGTACGTGGACACGTTCGGAACGACTCCGCCGGCGTCGGCCGGTACGGGAACACCGCCATTGTCGGGAGACTGGGCTCGCACGACGATGTCATCCATTGCGCCCGGCGAAAACAGGGCGCGGGCGTCCATCAGCGGCGGAAAGAACGACCGCTGCGCCGGCACAGCAAAAGGTTCGCGGGCAAACGCACTGCCGGTCGGAAATGCAACAAGGGCTGCGAACAGCCACAGGTGAAGTGATTTCACGGGAACACCTGTCGATGGGATTTGTGGGAGGGGAGTTCAATCGCCAGGAACGGCATTTCGAACACGTCACGAAGTGCGAACCGGAGAACGTTTCGCGGAGGGAAGGATTCGCGACTTGAGCAATTGTGCGGGAATTCTGAAGAATCGCAGGTTCCGGTCAACCTCAAGTGGTCGCCGGAAAGCAGCGTTTGCCGGTTCCTGCGACCCCCCGATTTCAGGCCACCGGTCACGTCGGCTGAATCTGCCGAACCGACAAGCCGACCGGCGGCGCTCGTATTCAGCCGCCGCCGTCGCACC
Organism: Planctomycetaceae bacterium; assembly: GCA_041398785.1. Classification (NCBI taxonomy): domain Bacteria; kingdom Pseudomonadati; phylum Planctomycetota; class Planctomycetia; order Planctomycetales; family Planctomycetaceae; species Planctomycetaceae bacterium. The sequence continues at coordinate 27,069 of JAWKUA010000017.1, forward strand.
CAAAGGAAATGCGGCGAGATCTGCCGGAGAAACTTTTTGCCTTCTTTCGGAACTCGCGTTCGCTGCTGCGAAGTCTCCCCGTCGCAGCGCCGGGACAGGTGGGCGCGGACGATGCGAGAGTTGCCGCGGGGCCGCTGCTCCGGGCGGTCAGCATGGTTGTGGCCGACCGGGCCGGGCGAAACCGTTCACTTCCTGTGGTCGCCATCGACGAAGAATCCTGCTGAACTGCGAATGAATTGGTCGCGTCCGGCGCTGAAATCCGCGAAAACTTCACGCAACCGGATCGCGCGCCAATCGACAATTCAAGCACGCATTAGGCATGCGGAAGATGAGAATCTACCCGCCGGGCGCCAGCCCCGGTTCTCTGCGAACAAAACCGCGGATAGCGCCGTGCGGCTCGCGGGCGGGTAACAGCTTATCTGCCGCTCGCCTCACTCCGGGCCGGATAGACATTGATCCATGAGCCAGCCTCCGGCGAATCCCGTACAGCAGCGGTTTCAGAAACTTGAGGACTTCTGGAACGACTTCGCTCAGCATCCGGATGCTCGCATCCTGAGATGGATTGCTGACCGGGACACGGCGCGCATGCTGGATCTGTTTGTTGAGCTGCAGAACGAAGAAGTCAGCTCGATTCCTGATCTGTTCGTCCGCATGGAAGTGCCGTTCGACGATGCCGGTTCTTATGCCGCGTCACTGATCCGGTCGCTGGTCGAGCAGTTTGAGGCTGTTCGGGAATCGCTGCGCGACGACGGCATGAACGTGGACTGGTCAGCCCCGCATCGGTCCGCCCAGCATCGGTCCGCCCCGCATCGGTCCGCCCCGCATCGGTCGGAGCAGGCTGGCACGTCGGAACTCATCGCGACGCTGGCTTCGTTCCGCGATTTTTATCAGTCGATCATGCAGCACCTGGCGATCGTGCTGGTACCGGCCGCAATTTCACTGCGATCGGCGTGGCAGCAGTGGCTGATGAGTCTCGCAGCGCAGCCGATTCCGCCGGGTGTTCGGTTTTTTGTCGTGGATGATTCGACGGCACCGGAGCTGACGGAACTCGCGGAGAAATTTCCGGAACGTGTGCTATCCATTGACCCTGAACTGAACATGCCGGCGGCCTATGAAGAGCTGGTGGAGCAGGCTCCCGGCGAAGGGCCGGCCCACGACTTTCGCCGGTTGTTTGTCAAACTCAACAACGCCGCGGCGGCTGGTGATCCGAATTCCGCAAAGGATCTGGCGGTGCGAGCCACCGCGATTGCGACGGCCAACCAATGGCCGCATCTGGTTACGGTGGCTCAGATGGCGCTGGGTGCGGCGTATTTTTCGACGGGCGACCTGGATTCCACGCTTCAGTGCTATCGCACGGCCAATGCTGCGATCGCTGATTCCGATGACCCGGCGGCTCCGCGGCTGAATCTTCAGACTCGCATGTCGGAAGGATCCGCGCTGATCGCTGCGGGACGTTTCGACGAAGCGGCTGCTGTCTACGAAATTGCCGCAGTCATGGCCGAGGAACAGTCCGACGCGGCGTCAGAAATGGATTGCTGGCGAGTTGCCGGGTGGTGCCACGAAAGCTGTCGAAACGCGGATCGTGCCTGGGAGTGCGGTCAGAAATCACTCACGGCCGGTCAGACGATGGACGACGAACAGCGACGCACCTCGACTCTGCCCTACACCGGTCAGATGATGCTGCGACTTCGCAAAGCCGCACCGTTTCGCAACGGGCACCGGCAGGTCCGTGAGCAAATGTTGACGTGGTTTGGCGATGACTGGGAATCGATGCTGCCGCAGAAGGGAGCTGTCTGATGCTCGCCGCCAAACACTTCGACCCGGTTCTGGGAATTGACATCCACCTGATTCAGCCGCCAGGACCGGTCCCGCCGATTCCGATTCCCCATCCGTTTATCGGGTTTCTGATCGATCCGTTCGACTACGTCCCGATCGTGGGTTCAACGGTGCAGATCAACAACATGCACCGTGCTCAGGCGGGAACGGCGGGCCGAGCATTGCCGCCGCATTTTCCGATCGGCGGAACGTTCATCAAACCGCCTGCCAACGAATGCGAAATGTTCATGGGCAGCGCCACGGTTGTGATCGACGGCGACGCTCAAAGCTATATGGCTCTGCCGGCGCTCAGTTGTCAGTGCATCGGAATGCCGCCGATTCCGCGGTTGAATCCGAAGAAGAAAAGCAAAGTCAAATCGCTGGTGCTGCCAACCAGCATGGTGCTGCCGATTCCCGCCGGTCCGCCGGTGCTGATCGGCGGGCCGCCGACGATCTCGATGATGGCGATGGGCATGAAGGCCGGCATGGCGGCGCTGGGGAAACTCGGAAAGGGCCTGCGAAAACTGCAGCGCGGCAGCGGCCGCATCGGCCGCGCGATGAGACGCGCGTCCACCGCGATGAGAAACGCCGCGAAGAAGGCGATGAAAAAGCTGGGCGTCCCTCCCAGCGTTCAGAACCGTGTCAGCCGTGCGATCTGCGCGGTCACGGGACATCCTGTCGACATTGCCACCGGAAAAGTGTTCACGGATCTTGTCGACTTCCGGCTGCCCGGTCCGCTGCCTCTGGTCTGGGAACGCGTCTACTACAGCACGTCGGAATACGACGGCCCGCTCGGGCACGGCTGGCATCACAGCTACGACGTGGCTCTGTGCGAAGACGACGACGGCATCGCCGTGCGGATGAGCGACGGCCGTCCTGTCGTATTCCCCCGAATTCGAATCGGCGAATCCTGCTTCGATCGCGCCGAACGGCTGACGCTGCTGCGGGACGAACACGGTTACGCCATGAGAGACGCCGCCGGACTGACCTGGCGGTTCGACATTGTGACGTTTGACAGCGACGTGCAGCGGCTGCTGTCGGTATCCGATCGCGCGGAGAACCGAATCGAATTCCGCTACGACGAACTCGGCCGGCTGATGATGATTCACGACAGTGCCGGGCGCCGCTTGCCCGTCACGACGGACGCCGACGGCCGGATTCTCAACATTCAGGCTCCGCATCCGGACGATCCACGGTCGCTGATCTGTCTGCTGTCCTGCGAATACGACGACCGGGGCCGACTGCGAGCTGTGCGTGACGCCATGGCGCAGCCGTTTCTGTTCAAGTACGACGGTTTCCTGCTGACTCGCGAAACGGACCGCAACGGTCTGAGTTTCTACTTCGAATATGAAGGCAGCGGCCATTCCGCCCGCTGTGTGCATACGTGGGGCGACGGCGGAATCTATGACCACCAACTTGACTACGATGTCGATCTGAAGCGCACGGTGGTCACGAATTCGCTGGGTCACAAAACGGTGCATTTCTGGAACGATTCCGGCCTGGTCTACAAGTCGATCGATGCGAAGGGCAATTCCGTTCAGACGGTCTACAACGAGTTCCATCAGCCGCAGGTGGAACTGGATGAACTCGGGCAGGCCACAACCTATGGCTATGACGAACGCGGCAACACGTCGCTGGTGACGTCGCCGGACGGTGCGACGGTTCAGGTTTCGTACAACGATCGCGACCAGCCCGTGACGTTGATCGACGCGCTGGGCTGCCGGTGGTCCTGGGAGTACAACGAGTTCGGAAAACTGACTCGACGAATCGACGCGACGGGACGTGAAACCGGGTTCGAATATTCCCGACGCCGTCTGCGAGCAATCATCAATCCGGCTGGTGGTGCGACCGAACTGAGCTACGACGAAGACGGCAATCTTTCGGCGCTGACAACGCCCGACGGTTCGCAGAGTCGCTGGCGGTTCGATCGTCTGGGCCGCGTTGTCACGCTGATCGATCCTGCCGGCAGCGAGCAGCGACGGGAATTCGATCTGACCGGTCGCATGACAAGCGTAGTGGAACCTGACGGCAACTTTCGGTCGCTGCAGTACGACGCGATGGGAAACCTGATCTATGCGAAGGACCGCCAGCGCGAAGTGCGGTTCACGTATCAGGGAATGGGCCGTCTCGCCAGCCGCCGGGAAGCCGGAACGACCGTGGAGTTCCGGTACAACACCGAAGAAAGCCTGATCGGCATTGTCAACGAACACGGGGCGGCGTACGGATTTGAGCTGGATGAACGAGGCGACGTGGCTCGCGAATTCGGATTCGACGACGTTCGGCGGATTTACACTCGCGACGACGCGGGCCGTGTGATTCGAATTGAGCGCGCGTCGGGTGTGATCACGTTCTACAAGTACGATCCGGCCGGGCGAGTCATCGCGGTGACGCACAGTGACAAGTCGGAAGAACGTTACGCGTATCGTCAGGACGGCGAACTGATCGAAGCGATCAACGACGCCTGTGAGGTTCGTTTCGAACGAGACGCCGCCGGACGAATCCTGAAGGAAACTCAGAACGACTTCTGGGTCAGCTCAAAATACGACGCTCTGGGCATGCGCATCGAAATGAAGTCGTGCTTTGGCGCGGTTCAGACGATCGATCGCGGCGTGACGGGAAACGTCACCGGATTTCAGTTCGCCGACGCCGCCACGGACCCGGCGACAACACTGTGGCAGACTCAGATTCAGCGCGACCAGACCGGGCTTGAACTGGAACGCAGCCTTCCCGGAGGCATCCGCAGCCGCTGGGAACGCGACCGGCTGGGGCGACCAGTTCGGCACCAGATTCTCAGCGCTACCGGCGAACGGCGAAACGTCGCGTACGAATGGGATATTAATGACCGGCTGAGAACGATTGTCGACGCGCATCACGGAACGACGGTGTTCCGGCACGATGAACTCGGCAATCTGGCCTCGGCCACATACGCAGACGGCAGCGTCGAGTTGCGGATGCCTGACGCCGTCGGAAATCTGTTCCGCACACAGGACCGCAGCGATCGCAGGTACGGCCCGGCCGGTCAGTTGCTGGAAGCGAAAACGGATGACGGAATCATCCGCTTTGAATACGACGCCGAAGGCAACCTGATTCGAAGATCAACGCCGCAGGGAGACTGGCATTACGTCTGGAACGCGGCCGGAATGCTGAAAAGCGTGACTCGCCCCGATGGCGAGGTTGTCGAGTTTGAATACGACGCTCTCGGCCGCCGTGTCAGCAAGACGTTTCGAGGCCGAACGACGCGATGGATCTGGGACGGCAACACTCCGATTCACGAATGGGTCGAAGGCGACCGGCAGTCCGCTTCCGAACCGGCGACCGCGGAATCCGCATCTGACGGAACTCCTCCGGCGGAAGCCGCACTCGCCGCGAATCCGTCCACCGGTCCACCCGCCGACGACGAAGATTGCGAACTACTGCCCGTTCCGGCGGGGATGATCACCTGGCTGTTCGATCCGGAAAGCTTCGCTCCGGCAGCGAAACTGTCCGCAGGTCAGTGCTGGTCGATCGTGACCGATTATCTCGGCACGCCCACCGCCATGCTGGACGAATCAGGCACCGTCGTATGGTCCGCCGACGTCTCGATCTACGGCGACCTGCGCAACGTGCGTGGCGACCGCTGCGCGTGTCCGTTTCGCTGGCCGGGCCAGTACGAAGACGCGGAAACCGGGCTGTACTACAACCGGTTTCGATATTACGACCCCGAAGCAGGACACTACATCAGCCAGGATCCCATTCGAATCGCTGGCGGCCTGAATTTGTTCGAATACGCAAACGAGCCGAATCGAAAGATCGACCCGTTTGGTCTCATCACGCTCATTCATTACACCGACGAGAAGGGTTACAACGGAATCACCAGCAGCAATGAAATGCATCCGTCGACGAAACCGAAAAACGCCAGACACGGAGTCGGGCAGTACTTCACGGATATCGATCCCGATACCGTCGGCGGCAAAACACTGAAAGATCTCTCCGCGGCGGACCGTGCGAAGGGCATGATCAGCCACGGACAGCTTTCGCGCGAACTGTATAACGACACGCGCCGGATTAAGAGCTGTGAATACTTTGTGGAAGTCGACCTGACGGGACTGCATGTGGAAAATCCGAAGCCGGGAGTGTTTCTCGTGAAGAACCCCGACAACCTGGACCTGACAGGACGGATCAAGCGTCATGGAAAAACATGCGGATAGCGACGGAATCGAAGCGTCCGATTTCGAATCACGATATTTTCGACACGAGTCAGAATCGCGACTCGGAGCCGGAACGGCGTGGGTGGAGTTTGGATCTGACGGCTGGGCAACTCGCCAGGTTGAATGCTACGACGGGCGGTGGTTCTGCTCGATCGAAGAGTACTTCGATGAACTCGGCGGTACGCTGTGCGACCAACCGATGAGCGAACTCGACCTGAGCGACTCGGAAGAGATCACGAAGCCCGAATTTGAGACTGCCTGGAAAACAGCGATCGACTACCTGGGAAGGTCGTAGACGAAAACCGGAACTTCGGACTTCTCAAATGTCTGCAGCAACAGCCGCTCGATGTCGGACCAGTGACCTCCGGCAAGACCGGTGCCGATGCGCGGCATGTGGACTGAAGCACCGTGATCCGTCGCAAACGTCCGGACTGCCGCAAGGGATTCTCCGAGCGATTCGAGTCGCAGCGGCGGGACCACGGTCTTTTTCGTCCTGACGCCGCGTTGTGCGATCATATTCGCCACCCAGCAATCGTCGGCCACTTCCACAAACTGGCAATGACCGAGAGGCAGCCGGTCCTGCTGCGGACTCATCGCTCGCAGATAAGCGTCTTTCGCCAGCGGCCAGGCTTTGCCAAGCGGAACAACAAAACCTCTGCCCCACTTTCCGATGTCATTGCACACGTGCGCGATGACCCACGGAGCGGTCGTTATGGGTCGTGTTGCATCGCCCTCAACGTATTGAATGCGAAAATCGTCCACCGCTGTCCACCGATTTCGAATGGCACGCGCCGATGCGTCCGCCACAAGGACCGTCCGCCGCGCGCGATGCTGTTCCCGTCTGAAACGGAGTCTTCATCGGCACCGTGTTCGTTGCAATGGAGAAGTGTACCCGTTCGATGGCTTGTCAAAAAAGGCTCTTCCGGGAAAACGGGGTGTCGCTGAACGTCCGTTTGCCGGAACCGGCAGGCTGCGGTAGCCGGCTTTGGCAGAGGTTGTGTCGGCCGACCGGGACTGAAGTTGTTTGGGCGAGCGGCGATGCTCATCTGCCGCTCGGACACGCATTGAATCGACACCACCATTTCCCGGATGAACCGAAAACGTGCAGGTCGTCACCGAACAACACCGCAGATGTTACGGACGCGAGAATTGCCGTCGCGAGGTGCGTGTTTTAATCGGCGATTGAACGGCGGTAGCGGCGGCTGAGCAGGAATCCCAGCAGCGCAAGCAGTGCGATTCCGCCGTATTGGACGGATGGATGGCTGCGTTCAAACCACGGCTTCAAAGCTCCCGCGCCGATGTACATGACGGCTCCCCCGCCACACTTGCCAGCAGGACCACGGACAGCGTTGCCACTCGCGACAGACCCAGCAGCCGGCCCAGCAGTGATCCGCCGATACTGCCCGTTGACGAAATCGGCAGCATGACGAATGCCGCGACCGCTCCGACCGTCACGTTTCGCATCCAGCGGTTCTTCTTCAGCAGCAGACGTCCTTCCTGAACGGCGGCCTTCAGACGCATGCCGATCCACGGCAATCGAAACAAAGCGCCGACGTGATAGGCCAGCACGATCGCCCAGATCGTATCCAGATACAGAACCAGAGCCGCCAGTTCCAGGGCTGTGAATCCCGCCGGATGATCGGCCTTTCCTCCAAGAATCACAAAGCGTCCGGCAGCGGCTGCGGCAACGGTTGCGACCACCAGCTTGCGAACAAGCGCGGCACCGCCGGTCACGAACGCGGCCGCAAGGATGACGCCGCTGAGCCAGATCGGAAGCGTCAGTGTTGCGATCGCCAGCACAGGATTCTGTTTCCAGAGACTGTCCGATTCGTGTTCCAGCGAATGCATCAGACGATCGGAATCCTCATCGGCAGCCTGTTCCGCGGCTGCTGACTCCGGCGCTGGTTCGTCACTGGGTCGATTGGCTGAAGACTGCATCGGGCAACAATTTCGTTCCGGACAAATTCCGGCCGGAGTTATGCTGGCCGCGGCGGACACTGATGCTTTTCGCAACTCTTAGGCCTGCGGCAGATGAGAACATACCCTCCCGTTTCAACGGGAGGGTCGAAGTTTGATCGCCGTGCAGGCAATCAAACGAGGGGAGGGCGTCCGCGCCACGCGAGTTCCCCGTGCATGGCCCTCCCCGCGATCGAACGCCTGAACGGCATTCGATCGGCGACCCTCCCGTTGAAACGGGAGGGTGAAACTATTGTCGCCCTGCATTGGTAAGTTGTCATCTGCCGATCGTCTTACGGTCGCGAGCCTGCATGCCTCGTTCTTCCCCGCCCGCGGCATACTTCGACGGGAGGTTCCGGCGGCGCACAAGCGTAAGCCGGTGTCGAGTTTTCCGTGCGACCTGCCGACAGAACACGGCCTTGCATGTGATGTCGGGCTACGACGGCACCGGCGCGGAATCCAGAATGACATTCAGGATCTGAGCGGCCTTTTGACGCTGACCTTCCCGGATGGCTCCGCGACAGACCAGCCGGTGTGCGAACACCGGAACAACCAGTTCCTTGACGTCGTCCGGGATCACGTAGTCACGGCCCTCGATCATCGCCAGAGCCTGTGTCGCGCGGTACAGCACGAGGGCTCCTCGCGTGCTGACTCCCAGCGTCAGTTCCGGGTGTTGTCGAGTTTCGTGAACGATTTCCAGCATGTAGTCGGAGATCGAATCGTCGACACGAATCTGCGTGACCTGCTTCTGGATTTCGACCACCTGAGCCGCTTCCGTGACGGCGGAAAGCTGTTCGACCGGTTCGCCGTTGCGGTGCTGCTTCAGAACCTCGCGTTCCACCGACGGATCCGGGTAGCCGACTTCCAGACAGACCATGAAGCGGTCAAGCTGGTTTTCCGGCAGAGCGTAGGTGCCTTCGAATTCGAACGGATTCTGGGTTGCGATGACCAGAAACGGCGATTCCAGCGGCATCGTCATTCCTTCGACCGATACCTGATGTTCGCTCATCGCTTCCAGCAGCGCGCTTTGCGTGCGGGGCGTCGTGCGGTTGATTTCGTCGGCGAGCAGAATGTTGGTGAACACAGGGCCGGGCCGAAATTCGAATTCCCCGGTGTTGGGCCGATAGATGTTCGACCCGATGATGTCGCTGGGCAGCATGTCGGGCGTACACTGCAGCCGCGTGAACTTGCAGCCCAGCGATTTTGCCAGCGCTCGCGCCAGCGACGTCTTCCCCAGCCCCGGCGCGTCCTCCAGCAGCACGTGGCCGCCGGCCAGCAGTGCCACGACCGACAGCCGGACGGTCTTTTCCTTGCCCAGCAGTGCTCCGGCGACATTCGATCGAATCTTCTGAATGACACTGTAATTCACAAAGTTCTCCGCAGTTCGCTGTCCGCGCGTGGCGTTCGCCCGTGCCTACGAGCAGCGATCGTCGAATGTGGGGAATAGTCCCTGCTTTCGTGAGTCATGCGAATTGCGGACCGCAGGAAGTCGAAAGACGCCGCCTTCGCGGTTGAATCAGCGTTCTTCCGTACCGTCAGCATCCGGCTGAGACGGGGCGTCGGCGGCGTCCGGCGGACTGCTTTCCGTTTCTGATTCGCCAGTCGGCGACTCCGGTTGTTCGCCGGGAGTCCACGCTCCTTCGTCGTAACGTTTCCAGAAATCCGCGGCGGCAAACTGCTGAGTTTCGGATTCGAGACCGTTGGAGACCCAGACCTGGGACAGCGTCGGCATATTCCGCAGGACGTCGATGCCGGATGTCACTTTGCCCGGAGTGATCGAAATCCTCTCCAGCGACAGGTCCTTCAGAATGCTGACGTCCTGCAGCGGCGTGCCGGAAATGTTCAGCCGTTTCAGCGACGTCATGGCGGCGACGATGCTGAAATCGGAAAGCTGCACGTCTTCCAGGTCCAGGCTGACCAGCCGCATGTTCTTCAGCGGCGAAGCATCGGTGACCTGAGTTCCCGGAATCCACAGTGTCTCCAGCGGCATTCCTTCCACGACGGACAGATCACTGACCGGGACATTCATCAGGTTCAATTGCTTCAGCGGCATTCCCTTCAGCACCGACAGGTCTTTGACTTTTGTGTTCTGCAGAAACAGCAGTTCCAGTTCCATGCCTGCCAGCGGGCTGATGTCCTCGACCGACGTGTCCTCCAGAATCAGCCGTTTCAGCGGCATGCCCTTCAGCGGAGTCAGATCGCTGATCGCTTTGCACGCGCCCAGGTCGAGAGCTCGCAGCGGCAGCCCGGCAAGCGGTTCAATCGTTTTGGTTCCCGACTGAAACAGATCCGCTTCGACGAAGTCATTACCGACGCGCCGGAACGCAGCCCGCTCGTTGGCTCGCAGTTGCCGTCGCAGATCGTCGGCTGTCGGGACATCGGGAACCGACGACGCTTCCGCGGACTTGATCGGCGGCGGAGTCTCCGTCTTCGGTTTCGATTCCGACGTGCAGCCGGCGAACATCAGCGCCAGAGTCGCCACAGTCATCGCGACGCCGAATATTCCGCCCGGAGTGAATCCGTCGAAGCGGTGCGTACGCGAGAGTGTGTTCGAACACCCGGATCGTCCGCTCCGGAACGCGAAACTTCGGACAGTAAAATTCATTGCCTGGACGTCCATTCTCGAGCCAGCAGTTCAAACTGTTCGCCGCGGTCTCGGTAGTCCCTGAACCAGCCGTAACTGGCACATCCGGGCGACAGCAGCACGATATCGCCTGGAACCGCAAGTGCAACCGCCTGAGCGAACGCGTGCGCGAAGTCCGTGGCAACGCGAATCAGCGGCGTCGCCGGCACGCCGGGTTCGACAACGTCTGATGCAGCGGAACTTTCGGGATGCGCGGTCTCCAGCAGGCTGGCCAGCACCGCTGCCGTCTGACCCATCAGCACGGCGGCTCGCGTGTGCTGCCGGATTGTGTCGGCCAGCGAAGTCAGATCCTGTCCCTTGTCGTAACCTCCTGCCAGGATCACGCAGTTCGGTCCGCAGACTTCCATCGCCGCGATGGCGGATTCCGGAGTCGTCGCGATGGAGTCGTTGAAAAACCTCAGGCCGCCACCTTCCGCAACCTGCTGCAGCCGGTGAGGCAGCGGCCGGAATGACTGCAGCCGACGGCCGATCGACGCGACGTTCGCTCCAAACTGCCACGCCGCACACGCCGCCGCCGCGATGTTCAGACGGTTGTGTCGTCCCGGAAGCTGGCTCGGGATAGCCAGACGCACAGCATCCTCGAAATCGCCGCGACGCAGGATCAACTGGCCTTCTTCCAGAAACGCCCCGTCTTCTCCGCTGTCGACAGTGCCGAACCGCATCGTCGTTCCACGCACGCGCCAGCCGTCTTCCGCCTGAAGTTCGTCGGGCAGCACAGCCTCGCTGTCAGACGACTGATGCTTCAACAGCCGCTGCTTCGCGGTGAGATACGCGTCAACGGTGCCGTGCCATTCCAGATGGTTGGGAGCGAAGTTTGTCACGACGGCAATCTGCGGAGCGAACCTCACGTCGCGAAGTTGTTCGAGCTGAAAGCTGCTCAGTTCCAGCACAACGATGTCGTTCGTCGTGATCTGATCAAGCGACATCAGCAGGCTAAGGCCGATGTTTCCTCCAAGCCACGCTCGACGAAATGTCCTGGCAGGCACCGTGAATGAAGCGTCGTCGCTGAGCGTTTCGTCGTCGTACCTTTCGTCGTGACTCAGCAGGTGGTGGATCAGAGCCGACGTGGTTGACTTGCCGTTACTTCCCGTCACGGCGATCACGGGAGCGGGATTGTGGCTCAGAAAGAGTTCGATTTCACTGGTGACGGTGATTCCGCGAGCACGACAGGCGGCGACCGCTTCATGATCCGGCCGAATCGCCGGGTTGACAACCAGCAGATCGCATTCGTCAAACGCGGCGGCCGGGTGTTCGCGAAGCCACAGATTTCGAATCGGCACGTCGGCAAGCTGCCGTAGCGAATCCGCCAGTTCGACTTCTCCGCGCAGATCCGTCACGGACACGTCCGCGCCGCGAGCCGCCAGAAATCGCGCCGCCGCGACTCCACCTCCGAACGTGCCCAGTCCCATAATGGTGGCTCGCAGTCCGGCGCAGGACGGCAATGGCTTCAGGTCGTTCATGGATGCGGATTGAGGTTTAGTGGCGGTCTGATATCGTGCCGATCGCACCGTTCATCGAATCGATGCCATGCGATCCTGCTGCCAGGACGTCACTGTAATCTCAACAGCGGTTGTCCGTCTGGAGAAGTTTATGCCGAACTCCTTTCTGGGAATGCACACTGCCGACTGGTTGGTTTTGGGCGGATACTTTCTGCTGATCCTGATCATCGGCCTGTGGTCGTCACGGAAGGTTCATGACGTTGCCGACTTCTTCATGGGCGGCAGGCGGTTTGGCAAAGTCTTCATGATGTTCTTTGCCTTCGGATCGGGCACCAGCAGCGAACAGGCGATCAGCGTGGTGGCCGGCACGTGGCGAGCCGGGCTGGCGGGAATCTGGTGGCAGTTTCTGTGGCTGCCGGCGACTCCGTTCTACTGGATCATTGCTCCGATGCTGCGCCGCATCCGGGCGCTGACGACGGCCGACTTCTTTCAGGCTCGCTTCAGTCCCGGCACCGCCGTGCTGTATTCCGTGTACGGCATCATCATTTCCATCGTGTTCATCGCGGGAGCCCTGTACAGCAGCGGCAAGATGATCAACGCTCTGACCGGTAACGCTCTGGATGAAATGGCGGCCAGGATCAACATCGAAGTTCCGGTGTTCAAGCTGGAACGCGTTCCAGTTCCCGGTGCCGCGCCGCCCGCGGCCGCTGATCCTGCAGTTGATCCTGCAGTTGATGGCGCCGCCGCTGATGTTCCCGCCGTGACGACTCTGCAGCCGCGTATCGAATGGCGACTGCTGGCCGGCTATGAATACGCGATCCTGGCGATGACTGTATTGTTCGTGACGTATGGCATGGCCGGTGGTCTCGGCGCCGCCATCATCACAGACTTCATCCAGGGAGTGCTGACGATCGCGTTCTCGATCCTGCTGCTGCCGTTTGTGTTTCATGAAATCGGAGGGTTTGGAGCCCTGCATCAGACCGCGGGACTGAAGAAGGGCATGTTCGATTTTGTAGCTACACTGGATGTCGCCAAAGAACTGGGACAGGAACCCATCACGCTGTTCTACGTCTTCACGCTTTCCGCAACGGCGCTGGCGGGCATCATCGTGCAGCCACACATCATGGGCGTCTGCGGAGCCGGCAAGACGGAATTCGAAGGCCGTTTCGGTTTCACCTTCGGCAACTTTCTGAAGCGTCTGTGTACCGTTGCGTGGACGTTTACGGGGCTGGCCTGCATCGCGTGGTATCTGGGATCGTCCAGCCCGCTGCTGACTTCGGGCAACCCGGAAGAGGCCGCTTTGCACGCCGCTTTGACAGAACGCGCCGCGGGAAACCTGGACGCTTTGCCGCCCGAACGCATCAACGAACTGAAGACGATCGACAAGGATTTCGCTGACCAGCTCTTTGGTCGAGCGGCCTACGACATTCTGCCGCGAGTTTCCCCGGGGCTGATTGGTCTGCTGATGGCATCGCTGCTGGCGGCCGTGATGAGCACCAGTGATGCGCAGATGGTGGTTTCCAGCGGTTTGTTTACCGAAAACATTTATCGACGATACCTGGTGACGACGCGTTCCGAACGGCACTACGTCTGGGTGGGCCGTCTGGCCGGTCTGGTCATTGTGGCAATGGCTCTGATTCTGCAGGCAACGTTTACCGACGTCATCCATGCCCTGCAGATCATCATCAAGACGCCGGCGGCAATCGGCGTCAGCATGTGGTTCGGCATTGTCTGGAAGCGATGGAACACCATGGCCGTCTGGCTGTCGACTCTGGCGGCGGCGCTGACATGGGTGCTGGTTGTCTGGTACCCGCAGACCATCGCTTCCGTCCTTCCCGACGCCGCCCGTGATTCCGTGTTTCGCATGACCGAATCGGGGCTTGTGATGACCGATGCCTGGGTCAACATGAGTTACCTGTCGGCCGGAATCATCGTCGGCGTGATTGTGTCGCTGCTGACGCCGCAGCAGACGGACGAGCAACTGGAACGGTTCTTCACGCTGTTGAGAACGCCGGTGCGGGCCGACGAAGCCGACGCCGCTCCGTGCGTCGTACCGTACAACAACGACGTTCGCGAACCGGTCATTCAGTTCTCCGGCTTTCAGTTTCCCCGCCCGACGCTGCTGGGCGCCGGGGGATTTATCGCCGCGTGGATACTGGTCTTCGCAATTATTCAGATGACCAAATGGCTCAGCACGGTGGTCTGAAACCGGCCTGTGGCATCGTGGTGTCGTGCTCACGGAACGCCTGACGCGCGACCGGACCGCGCCCACGTATCGCTCCGCTCGTGCAGCCGCTGCGCCGGGAGTGTTGGATGCGCGGATGAAGTGCCGACCTGGAAGTGTTCCGGGCAGCATGCATTTCGAAGCCGGTTCGCTGGCAGAACGTCAATGTATACCCCGAGCGGGGCAAATTGAGGTATTCTGGCTCGCGGCATGGAAAGGTGCGAAAAGTATCAGCGTTCGCCGCGGCCAGTATAAATCGTCCAGGCGAATGTTCCGATGCCGGACGACGGCAACACAAAACGGCGGGCCGGGGCGGCTGGCGGAACCCCGGAGTGTCATCAAGCTGAATCCAGCCGACACCGCCCTGACGACAGCGATGCCAGCGCCGTTTTCTTTGCGGCAGAATTCGCTTCTCGCCGACGCGGCGGATTGTCCTGCGGCTGCGGGACTTACGGCCGGACCGCGAAATGTCGGCACGACCGGCAGGTTCGGCATCTGGTGTGCAATGTCATGGTCTTGTCAGCAACGATCCGGCACAAAGTCACGGACTTTGTAAGGATCGGAATGTCCGGCGAGTCGGAAGCTGAGAGACAGATTGCTGAAAGAAGCTGCCGACTCGCTGAAATTCACGGCAAACCACGGCCGACGGTTTGTCGCTGACAACCCCGCTTCGATTCATGGTGGCAAGTTTGGAACTTCCTCGCGTGAACCCCTCTCTTTCTCCGAATGTCCCTCCCCGCAAGAGAACACCCGAAAGGAATCTGACATGTCACTGTCAAGCGCCACTCTTGAACGCGATCTGCTGGAAACTGCCGCCGGGCAGGCGGTTTATGACGCTCTGATTCAGGCCAATGTGAACCTGAAAACCGTGCCGCTGGAGATGGTGAAGCGGATGCTGGTCGCCGAGTGCCGGTTTCGTCTAAGCGTTGGAAGCAGCAACTTCCAACCTCTGGTCGCCGCATGTTCGTAGGTTGATCTGCACGCCGCTGCGGCTGACGTGTCGCGGGGAATCGTGCAACACGGGGCCGGCGGCGAGACGATTCGGCGAACATACTCATGATCGCTTCGCCGCCGACTCGCAGCAGGCGAACCGGCACAACCGTCACCGCTGAATCACCGGCCTACCAGCGCCATGTCGCGCTGCGGACGTGAGCCGGTACGAAGTTGTCGTCGCCGGAATCGCGGAACAGGATTTCTCTGGTCAGCGCGTACACGTCTACGGCCTTCAGATACACCTGAAACAGCGGATAGAACGGCAGCACCAGCGACAGAGCCAGATCGTGCTTCAGGCGGTCGGAGTAATACAGCAGCGTCAGTGCCTGCAGCAGCTCCACGCACAGGCCGCAGCAGTAAAGCAGCGCCAGCAGATTCAGCGGACCGCCGGGAAACAGCAGCACGATCCAGACACCGTACAGCCAGAACGTATAGACGGCGACGACGTTAAAGAACCAGCGTTCCATCATCAGGCAGAAGTCGGACCACCGGAAGTTGCGGCTCCAGGGAAATCCCATGTCCTGGTGCTTTCGGCATTCAAACGTAATGACGGTTCGATCCCAGCGGCACCGCTGTTTGAACAACCGGAACCAGGATCTCGGAACGTTGGTAAAGCAGTTGGCGTACGAAGCGACTGCGATCTTCATCCCGGCTTTTCGCAGTCTCAGAGCGATGTCACCGTCTTCGCCCGGACCGACGTCCCAGCCGCCCAGTTGTTTCAGCGCACTCGCTCGGAAGGCTCCGAAGGCGCCGGACACAATGCCCAGCAGTCCCAGCCGTCCGCGCAACATGCGGCTGACGAAGATCGTCTGCCGATATTCGTAGGCCTGAAGCCAGGTGGCCAGGTTGGTGAACGGATTCCATGCCAGCACGGTTCCGGCGACCGCGGCGATGTTCGGGTCCTTCATCGGCTGAACGAGTTCCAGCAGGGATGAATCGGAAAGCCGGGAGTCCGCGTCGACGGTGACGATGATTTCGGCCGTCGCGAGTCTCAGGCCATGATTCAGCGCCGACGACTTTCCGCCGCGAATCAGCCGCCGAACAACCGTGATTCCGTCGCGGCCTTCGGCAAACGACTGAGCGGCCTGCGCCATCCCGTCAGTGGAACCGTCGTCGACGACAACCATTTCCAGGCGAGGATAGCGTCCCCACACTGACTTCATGGTTTCCACAATCGTGCGGGCTTCGTTGTGGCCGGCGATCAGAACGCAGACAGTCGGGAAGTAGTCGTACTTCGTGGCGTGCGGTCCGGGCAGGCAGGATTTCCAGCCGTTGCGGATTACGTCCCAGACAGCCATGACCAGCGCGCTGAAGGCGTAACGCGGTGCATCGATCAGCAGCAGAATGCCAAGCACGGCGATCAGCTCGTCGCTGCGCAGACTGCGGACCCAGTTCATCCATTCGATCAGCATAGCGGGCATCCTGAGTGAGCTGTCCGGCCGCCGGCTTCGATCAACGATAGTTGCCGCCGGTCTGCAGTGACGAATCGCGAAGCGGGAGCGTATTCAGCAGCTCCGCGCCGATTTCCGTGGTGAATGAACAATCGCGACCGGACCGCTTAGCCACGTACAGACACTCGTCTGCGTGTTCGACAATTTCTTCGGGACCATCCACCGGGCTGAAGTGGTGAACCACGCAGGCTCCAATGGACAGCGTTGGTATCGGCAGTTCCGGCGGACTGTCGTTCTGCAGGTTTCTGAGAGTGTCCTGCAGCTTTCGCATCGCGGGTTCAATTTCCCCCGGCCGGAATCCGCAGCACACCGCGGAGAACTCATCGCCACCGTACCGCGCAACCATGTCGTACGATCGCAGTGTTCGCCGCAGCACTTTGCCGACGGCTCGCAGCGCGAAGTCTCCCGCGGCATGGCCGCAGCGGTCGTTAATAGCTTTGAAATGATCCAGATCAATCAGAATGACGGCCACGGAATCGCCGCATCGTTCGCAGCGATTGCATTCCGCTCGAAGATGCTGCTCAAAGGCCGTGCGGTTGGGAAGACCCGTCACGGTATCGCTCTGCGACAGCCGCAGCGTCTGGGCAATGGAACGCCAACTGATCAGCAGATCGTCGTCGGTCACCAGTGCCAGCAGGCGTCCGTCTTCACTGACGGCCGTGCATTGTGACGGCAGTCCGGCTGCGCGAGCATCGGCCGACAACCCGCAACTGCGATTGCTCAGCGATTCCAGGCGATTGTCCAGCAGTGCTTCGACAGGCATGCTGAGCCACTGCCGGCGTTCGACCGGATTCTCCGATGCGATGCGGCCGGACAGTTCGCGGGTCGACAGGACACCCAGCGGATTTCCCTGTTCATCGATCACAAACAGAAACGGATGGTGCTGCAGATCGTTACGGCTGCTCAGTTCCGACAGGCGCACTCCGGCCTGCACGCAGTGAGGCTGAAACGGCAGCGCTTCGCCCACATTCAGTTGAGATTCATAATGCAGCATCGGAGTTCTCGCGATCAAATGTCACAACACAACCGCCGGTTCGAAGAGTTCAGTATCACGTCGCGGGGACCGCGGGTCGAGAGGCCGGACGATGAAACTGTGGCTGCTTCGGTTCGGATCGCGGAGCCCCGGTCGCACGCTGCAGCCGATAGCCGATCAGTTCATCCACAACGGCATCACAGGCCGCGAATCGGTGATCACAGGACAGGCAGTGCCCGATCAGTTCCGGCCGATTCACCGGAACGCGACAGTCCGAACAAATCAGTTCGCCGTCGACGTTTTCAAAGTCCGCTCCGGCAACCAGGCCGACCATTTTGCACTTGGGACACGTCAGCTCCTGACCGCGGCGGAATTCCGATTCCGGTCCGACGTGAGCACACGCGAAGTGATGAATCAGCCGGGCTCTTTCCGTCAGCCCGCAGCCGCAGTTGCGGCAGCCGAGACGAAATGTCGGCACGCCGTGGCATTCGGGGCACAGCATGACTGTGTCCAGCGGAATCTTCGTCACGCGGGGATCGTTGTCCCACCGGCGTCTCTGCCCCGGAGTGATGTTGTGTGTCAGCCGCATGCTGGTGGGGTTGAATTCCGGGACGACGACAACCGTCTGCTGCGCGGCTCCGTTCTTCGCGGCGACTGAACCGGCAGCGTGAGACGCGTCGATGCGGCGTGACGTCGGTACGCCCGTTCCGGCGGCCCAGTTGCAAAGTTCCCGAACATCCATCGGAAACGTCAGCACGTCGTTCGCACCGGCGTCCAGAGCCGGACCACGCAGATTGTTCTGGTGACCGCCCAGTATCAGCAGCACCGGCAGTTGAGACGGCGCCTTCACCAGCCGAATTCGTTCGCACAACCGGCGGCCGTCGATCTGTGATCCCGAATAACGAGCCACAACAAGAGAAATGGCCGGTTCGGTTCGCAGAAGGTGCCAGGCGTCACGATCATTCGTCGCCGTCGCGAAGCGAATGTTCGCAGACTGCAGAGCATCCGTAAGCGTCTGAAGGGAGCTTGTGTCGTCGTCGACGAGCAATACAAATTGAGGGTTCATGATCGTTGCCTCCCGCACACGGCACGGGATCGGGGAAGGGAAACTGGCATCGAAAGCGTCCTGTGATCGCCGCGACACGATCAGAATCGCGTGCTGAAATGAGGCAGCTTGGCGACCGCTCCCACCGGCAGATTTCGAACTTCCTGCGTAGGCGCGACGGGACGCAGCCGAACCGGCAGCAGCCGGATGTCTGAACGATAGAAGATGCCGATATGTTCCGGCGGCTTGCGCTGTTCTCTGCCGACGGAAACGACAGTGCATGGCACCAGTTCGTCCAGCGGGGCAATCTTCACTTCCACGATGCTGCCAACCTGAAATTCGCTCGACATATCCTGGTCGACGTAGAGTTCAATTTCGGCGGACGATTCTTCGATGACCGAAAACAGCGGCTCGCCGGCCTTCACACATTCGCCGGCGGGTCGATGCCGGGTCAGCACGGTGCCGTTGACGGGAGACCGCAGATCTCCCTGAGCCAGCCATTCCTGCAGCCGGTCAATTTCATTCAGCAGCATGTCGCACTTCGCGGTCAGGGGAGCGATCTGTTCCGGTCCGAGCCTCGGAACCTGCTGGGCCGCGTCCGCTCGCCGCTTCAGGACGATCAGTGATTCACGAATGGCTTCCAGCCGATCCTGCTGCGATTTTTCCAGCAGTGTCTGGTTGACAACTTCTGATTCGGCGATCGCCTTCCGTTCGTGCAGTTTCTGCGTCCGGGAAAGTTCGTTGCGAATGATGTTCAGATTTCCCGTGGCTTCATGCAGCCGGGAATCGCCTTCGAAGAGTTCGACCACCGCGCGAGTCATTTCGGTTTCGTCGACGTGCGACTGCCATTGAATTCTGGCGATCTCCGCGTGCAGCGTGGCGTCGGCGATACGAAGTTCGTCAGCGACGCGAGCCAGCTTCTGTTCGATTTCCAGATCGCAGACAGTGGCCAGAGCATCATTCTGACGCACAGTGTCGCCTTCCCGGACCAGCACGTATTTCAGGACTCCGTCGATGGGCACGGATACGTCGACAATCTGGCCCGTGACAACTCCGTAAGCGCGATAGCGCAACAGAGAATCCCACACTGTTGCAACTCCCGAAGCCACTGCCGCGATCAGCAGCAAAGCAATCAGCAAACGACCGCGCCGGCGCGTGGCGGGCGGTTCTGCGGTCGGCGCGGCCGCTGCTGTTTGTTGTGTGGTTCCGGCGGAACTGCGGTTCGAAAAACGGTATGCACCACGCTCAACCGCTTCGAATGCTGCGGTTCCGTCACCAATGCCGGATGTAGGGTCTGTAATTGAAGTCATGGCAGTTTCCGCCTCTCGCAATTCCGTCCGGTATGCCGGTTTCAGAAAAAATGGAATTGGCCCGGCAAGTTTCTCCAATGGTGTTCGATCTACACGCCGGAAACATAGGTTGCCAAAAGGCCACGCTGCGGTTTTGGACGTTGCGAATTGGAGACTTCGGGTAATCCCGACGTGAAGCCAGCGGTCATATCGCCTTTGACGGTTGCGCTGCGTGTCCTCCAGGCAGCCGTTCCCCCGCTTGCGCCAGCGGACGAGTCCCGCCGACCGGAATTCCTTTCGCCGACCAGGCATCCGGCCTGACTCCGGACAAAACAGCGTTCGCCGAAGAATTCTGGTGCTGCTGCGTTCACGTCGACGGGTATTTTTCAGACGAGGGCTTTCACCCACTCGTGAGAACCTGGCACTCGTGAAGGATGTTTCCCGTGAACTCCAGACAATATCCATTCGTAACCATTTTCGCGGCCACCCTTCTGACGGTGATTCCGCTGTGTCTGGTTTTTCTGTGTGCTCCCGCGAGTTCTTCGGTTGAGTCAGAAGTCGACAAAGAACTGTCCGGAGACGCGCAGCCGTCGAATCACGACGACACCGGACCATTGCACGACGCCTCCGTGGCTGCGCTTCCGCCCGCGAAGAATGCCGATACGTGGTCGACCGACAACGGTTCCTATGACAGCGATTCGGAATCCCTCGCGGCGATGGTGGCGTCCGCAAGTGTCACCAGAACGACGGATATCGGCCGCGACTACTCCGAACACACCGGGTCGTTCTCCGCGATGTCGCCGGCCGAGGCGATGATGACGCACATTGACGAACCGGAACCAGCCGCCGCCGATCCGGTGTTCGATAAGCCCATCAGCGAGATTCTGACTCCGCGGGACACGTCGCCTCCCGCGCTGATCGGCAGGCGGCGGCCGGTGACGGAATTTGTGGATCCCGTTCCGGAAGCTCCCAGCTACTACGATTCGACGCGACACATCGCGATGGCGGACCACGCGCGTGCGACCGCAAATCACGCAGACGAAAAGCCGGCTGCAAAATCCCCATCGCGCACCGACCGGTCTTCCGGCCGGCGCAGCCGCGGTTCCTCAAAACGAGATAAGGACGAAAAGGACAAGCCCGCCGCAACGGACCCGGTCGTCGTCACTGAGGACGAAACGCTGGAGGACGTTGTCCTGCAGACTCCGCTGGAATCCAATCGCGTGGATCGAGTGGAGAACGTCGTCGGCGTTACGCGAGCTACCGGCTGGCCGATCGCGCTGGTCCGTTCCGACCTGCCCGGCGACGACTGGTGGGTGCAGCAGATGGTCGGTATTAACGGCAACTCGTTCGCCGCGCGAGTCAACTTCGGCAACGAAGATTCCCTGTCGGGCAGCGCCTATCGCATGGTGATCGTCTTCCTGGATTCGCCCGACGAAGTGCGCCGTTTTCGGATCGCCAAGCAATTCAAGGAACTGCCCAAAGGCACTCGCCATTCGCGGGAATTCTTCTACGTGCGCAAATAGCGACGTCCTGAAGCCGCCTGCCGGGCCTGAAACGCATTTCGAACAATCACCACGATTTCCCGGACGAAACCCGATTCCGCTGGAAGTTGCCGCCGGGCAGAGAGGTCGCCTGTCGTGAAAGCCAGTTCCCAGACTCTGTTTTCGATTGACGAATTCGACTTCGCTCAATCGACGCCGCAAGCCCGACGCGCGGGCGACCGAACACGGCTGATCATTCGCAAGGGTTCGCCCGGTTCCCGTCGCGCAGTCGCGAAAACGTCGTCGAAACCCGCAGCGCCTTCCACACTCGCGCGGCGAACCTCGGCGCGCGGCGAATCGGAAAACGCCGCCTCAGTGCCAACGGTTGAACAGCGCCGGACAGCCACGGTGACGTATCGTTCGACGCCGAAGCCGGCCGCTGCGCCGCGAGCAACGCCGGCCGCGGCCGTCGTCGCGCTGCATGAACCACCGGCCGCTCCGAAGCAGACGTACCGCGAATGGCTGGCGGAAAACACGAAGAAGTCACGCTGGATGACGTGGTTTACCGCGTTCTATGTTCACTGGCTGATGCTGCTGATGCTGGCCGTGATTGTCGTTCACGGACCGGATCGCTACGGCGATTTCGTCTTTACGGCGTCGATGTCGGACCCCGAAGATTTCGACACCGAACCTGTCGAGTTGCTGGAAACCAAAATCGACGTTTCCGAAACACTGCAGGTCGAACCGGTGCCCGTCGAAATGGAATTGAATGTGGACGACACCACGCTGGCTCCGGAAGAAATGACGGTCGACGCCGTCGAACTCGATAAGGGTTTTCTCAGCAGTCTTGCGGCGCAGGCCAGCACCGCGGAGGGCGAACCGGCCAGCGCCGAAGCCAGCGGTGACACGCTGCCGCTTCCCGTGCCGTTCGGAGCCGTCACCAACGGAAGCTTCACCGTCTGGACGGAACCCGAAAACCCGGATCCCGGCGAACCTTACAAGATCGTTGTGCAGGTCCAGCTTCCGAAAGGCACGGAGAAGTACAACCTGAGCGATCTGGAAGGTGTTGTCGTGGGAAGTGACGGTTATCGAAAACCGATCCCCGGTTCTCAGCGCGGGAACCTGCCGATCAACAGCGGCTGCGTGCGACTGATCGTGCATATCGTCAGTGCCGACGAACACGTCCGGGACACCGTTTTCATACGCTCAAAACTGCTGAAGGAAGCCGCCAAGCTGCTGATCGAATTCTGACGCGGCCGCTCTCGTCGATTGCTGCGCCGACCGCAGCAGAAGACCGCAGCTATTGTTCCATCGTTGCCACGGCCGTTGTCTTGTCGCGAATGATCTCCAACTGCAGAGGCTGATTTCTGGCGGTGCCGTCGACAGTCAGCGTCAGCCGCAGCCGACCGGGAGTGACGTCCAGCAGCAGGTCGTTCGTAAGAATCACCGGCTTTTCGTTGACGCGCAGTTCCAGACCGGAAACGTCATTGAATCGCAGAGCAACCGTCCCCGCCGTTTCCACGTTCAGATGGCAGCGGACGAAACCGAATCCGCGGCTGGTCTCCGTTGCGCCGATTCTGACGTCCACAACCGGAATGTCGTTCAGCGGCAGCACTCCCGCGACGGTGCTGTATCGGCGATTCCACTGAAATGCCGGATCATCGGTCGCCGCCTGACCGTAGCTGGTGCGACGCAGCCGAAAGACAGCCTCCCGGGTGGCCGACATCACGTCCCAGGTGCGAGCGAACTCGCGGCGACTGAGCGTGTATTCGGGAGTTCGTCCCAGTTCGGACAGAAACCGCACCAGCGCTGCAAGTTCCTGATCGGTCAGTGAATCGACCTGGCCTTCCGGCATCAGTGACAGTCCCGGAGTGATCTCTTCGATGTCGGCCCGCGAAATCTGCACAAGTTCGTCGTCCGCGTTTCGCAGCGTGACGGTTTCATCGGACTGCTGCACCTGAATGCCCGACTGCAGCTTTCCGTCCGTCGTGACGACGACCACCGTGTTGTAGTTTTCCTTGACCTTCGCATTGGGATTCAACAGCGATTCCAGCAGGTAGTCGGGCTGAGCACTTCCGCCGAGACTGATCATGTCCGGCCCGACTTTGCCGCCGGCGCCGCCGATCGCATGACACTTCAGACACCCGAGCTGCGGGTTGCGGTAGACGGCTTCTCCGTCGGCAGCGTGTGCCGATTCCGTCGCCATCTTCAACAGCCGGGACCGTTCTTCGGAAGACAGTTCCTTTCGGCTGGTGACGCTTCCCGCGCTGCGCACGGCGGCTTCCAGTTCAGCGGCCGCCAGACCCGATTCGCGGACGGCTCGCAGCATGTCGCGAGCGACATCGGAACTGAACGACGCGCCGGCCAGAGACCTGGCCAGCAACTGCTCACCGCCCTTCATCGACAGAAACGCGGCGGCGATGTCACCGGGACGCTGACCGGCATCGATCACCGTCAGCATGTCCGCGGCGATCGCAGCCGCCTGTTCCGGTCGAACACCGGCCAGAGCCACGACGGCATGCTTCCGCAACGGTACGGGATGTTTCTGATTCCCGGCGAACTGCCGCAATTCGTTCACAGTTGCCGCGTCTTCCGTAAGAGCCATGCCGGTCAGCGCCGCGATTCTGTCTTCGAGCGGTGCATCCTCGGTGTCGGAAATCTGTTTCAGCGTTGACGCGAAGTCCGGCAGTTGCCATTGCCCGGTTGCGCGCAGCCCGAGCCGCCGCAGTTCGGCGTTGTCTCGCGCCAGAATTCGCGATCGCAGCGGTTCACTGAGTGCCAGACGTTTCTTTTCGCGGCCGGTATGATCCAGAGCCTGCCGCAGAATGTCCGGGTCCGATTCCAGCGGCGCTGTTTCCAGAAAGCGAGCGATCTGTTCGGCGGTGCCCTGGTCCAGCACAAGCGACGTCAACTGCTGACGCTGCTGCTTCGTGACGGATGCGACGTTGACTTTTTCCAGCAACAGATCCAGCGGAGCCCCGCGTCCGACGGCTGCAAACGCCGCCAGGACATGGTCAACGCTGTCGAAGTTCAGTCGGCCTTCCCGATACGCAGGCTCCCAGTGTTCGAACTGTTCGCGCGCACTGAGTCGAATGCCGTAGTCCAGAAATCGGTCCGTCGGCAGATCCGCGGCCTTCATGATCGAGCTGATCCGAGTCGCGTCGTGAGCGGGTGCGACATTGGGGCGCCGGGAGTTGTTTTCCGCCGCCGCTCGCGCCAATTCGGACGCTTCGTTCGGGGAAAACGACAGCGCGCGAACCGCTTCGAGTCGCACGCGCGGATGGGCATCGAGCACTCGCTGATCCAGCAGTTCGCGCGAATTGGCGATCTGATACTTCCAGTGACTCAGTACGCGCACCGCGGCGGCTCGCACTTCGGGACTCTGCGCCTGCAGGAGTTCCGACAGCAATTCCGGTTCGATCTGTCGCGCCGCCTGAAACACCCACAGAGCTTCCAGCTTCAGGTGTTCGGCATTCGGATTCGCTTTGGCCAGCCACGTCCGCAGTTCGGCGGCAACGTCTCCGTCACGCTGACGCAGCAGTTGTTTGGCGGCCTGACGGCGGAAATTGTCCGGACTGCGAAGCTGCTCAAACAGTTCCTCATTCGACAGCGACGGCAGGTCGACGTGCCCGCGATCGGATGCTCCGGTCCACGATACTCGCCAGATGCGGCCGTGAGTGTGGTCGCGTCGCGGATCGCGGAAATCCACTTCCCCGTGCTGAATGATCGGGTTATACCAGTCGGCGATGTAGATGGCTCCGTCCGGCCCCAGCTTCACGTCGATCGGCCGAAAGGCGACATGGTCGGACCAGATCACTTCCTGCTGCTCCCGCGACACAAAGCCGGATCGATCTTCCGTCAGAACAAACCGGCAGACGCGGTGACCGCGGAAGTCGTTGGTAATCGCCGAACCCTGCCAGTCAGGCGGCAGCATCGGAGTTTCGACAATCTCCAGACCGCAGTGCTTCGGGCTGCCGGGATTCAGTCCGGACAGAATCTCGGGAGCATCCGCTGCGGTGAAATAATAAGCGCCGGGAATAACATAGTTGATCCCTTCGCCGCCCGCGCCGTCGGTCGCGAACGACTGGCCGAAGCGGTCGAAATGATGCCCCCACGGGTTGACCAGTCCTCGCAGGAACACACCCAGTTCCAGAGTCTCCGGGCGGAACTGCCAGATGCCGCCTGCGTTTAATCGGCGGACTCCCCACGGAGTTTCAATGTGGCTGTGAATGTAAATTGACTGGTTGAAGTACAGATATCCGTCCGGTCCCCACCGCAGCGTGTGCAAAATGTGGTGAGTATCTTCCGTGCCGAATCCCGACAGAACGATGCGCTTCGCGTCCGCTTTCAGGTCGCCGTCGCTGTCGGAAAAGTGCAGCAGTTCGGTGCTGTTGGCGACATACGCTCCGCCGTCACCGGGAACAATGCCCGTGGGAATCAACAGTCCCTCGGCGAATTCATGAGTCGCGTCGGATACTCCGTCGTGGTCGAAGTCTTCCAGCACGATGACACGGTCGCTTGCCGGGGCTCCGGGTTCGATGTGCGGATACACTTCGGAACTGACAATCCACAGCCGGCCGGCTTCGTCAAAGTTCATCTGAATCGGTTTGGCGATCTTCGGATCGGCCGCGAACAAATTGACTTCGAATCCTTCCGGCAGCCGAAACGTGGACCGCTCCAGTTCCGGGTCCGGCGCAGGAATGTCTCGCAGATCGCGCTGAGCAACCGCGCTGCCGGCCGCCGTCAACACCAGCAGCGACATGACGCCGCGAACAATGGATCGCTGAAAAAACTGTCGCATGGATGAACTCACAACATGATCGATCGGCACGCAGCCGGAAGGTCCGCGTCGCCGCAATTCCGGTTTTCTGCAACTCCCAAACGGCGCGGGAAAAGCGTAACGGACCCGCAGGCCAGGAAAAAGACTGCAGTTTGAATCGCTGCATCCGGCGACCTAAGATCGGCCGCGAACAGCATTCCGCGAGCGAACGCCCCGGTCAGCTTGCCGTACAGCCGCCCATGGACAGAACAAATCATGACGGAACACTTTGAAGCTCGTGTCACAAAGGACTCCCTGGTTTTCAGCGCCGCGCACTTCATCACGTTCAACGGAAACATCTGCGAACGGCTGCACGGGCACAACTGGCGAATCGACGTTGTGGTGTGCGGCGATCTTGATGAAAACTCATACGTGTTCGATTTCATCGCCATGCGGGATTCGGCACTGGCACTGGTGGCCGAACTGGATCACAGCGTTCTGCTGCCGGAACACCACAATCAGATCCGTGTGCGAACCAGCGACGACGGCCGCGAAGTCGAAGCTGTGTTCGAAGACCGCCGCTGGGTGTTTCCGGCTGAAGACTGCCGAATTCTGCCGGTGGCAAACACGACTGCGGAACTAATCGCCCGCTGGTTCGCTCAGCGCCTGATCGCCATGCTGAACCTGCAGCAGCAAACGGGAATTCGGGAACTGCGAGTCAGCATCGAAGAAAACTTCGGACAGTGGGCCACGGTGATTCTTACGGTGCCCTGACGCGCCGGAGGCCGGAGGCGACGTGCTGTCCCGCTGCAGCGCTGGAAGACGTGGTGTGCCCGGAAAGGCGGATGGGCGGACGCTTTGCGGCGTTGTCGCTCCGCTATTCGTCCCCGATCTGGCTCAGAATCTGCCGCTGTTCGCCGGCGAGTCCCGGTTCCTGGAGGGCGTTGTAGACGGTCAGCAGCAATTCGTGAGTCACGCGGCTGCCGGGCTTGCGGGTCGCGGACAGTTCCAGATCCAACCGCGCGGCGTCCCAGTTCTGCATCGCCATGTGAACTTCCGCGCGAGTCGACAGCAGGTCGGGATGCTCGGGAAGGAACTGCAATGCTAAGTTGGAAAGTTCCAGAGCTGGCACGTGATTGTCAGCGGACTGGCGGATCAGTGTGAGTGCCAGGCCGTTGAGCACAATCGGGTTGTCGGTGTCAAGCTGATGTGCGCGTTCGAAGTACGTGCGAGCCTGGTCGAAATCTCCTGCCAGCAACGCGTAGCTGCCGACCATCGCGTAGACGTCGATGGTTGTGCTGCCTTCCGCCAGGACCAGGTTCAGCAGTTGACCGGCGGGTTCCGCGAGTGCCGATTCCGTAAACGAAATCTGCGCCGCTCGCCGAATCACTTCGCGGTTTCGCGGATCGATCCTCAGGATGTCCGCCAGCAGTTCGATCGTGTCCCGCGCCGATTCGCGCGACATCTCGCGTCCCGAAGTGACCGGGGATACCTGTTCGTCGAACACTGCCAGACACGCGTGAGTAAACACCGTTTCGATTCGCTGCCGGTCAGCGCCGCGGACGTCGGTGTTTTCGATCGCTGGCAGACGCTGGTGCAGAGTGTCTCGCGCCTGACCGGGGCGTCCCGCGGAAATCAGCAGTTCGGCCAGAGACGCAGCGGCGTCGATGTCTTGCGGATCGTCGTTCAGTCGCTGCTGTTGTTCCGCCAGAAGTTCCTGCACCAGACGTCCGCCGTCCGGGACGTCGCCGGCAAGCAGCAGTTGTCGGGCCAGTGCCGGTCGAAACTGCGGTCGAATCCGGGACAGCGGTTTCAGAGCCGCCACGGCCGCTGTGTGGTCGTCGATGCAGATCAGCAGTTCCGCCAGAACCACGCGGTCTGTGTCCGACGCGCTGTCGGTTTCACTGACTCGGTGCCAGTGGTTGAGTGCCCCTCGAAAGTCGGCGGCATCGAACTCCGCATCCAGCAGTTTCAGCTTCAGCAGCATCTGATACGAAGCGACATCAGCGGGATTCAGCCGAATTGCCTGCGTGATTAGTTCCGCCGCCGCATCACGGTTGAAGTTGGACTGTGCCAGCAGCGCAGCCGCACGTTCGCGATGGAGTTCCGCCAGAGTCTCCGCGGCTCGGGAACTGCCCGACGACGTGATGCGATCCCGCAGCATTCGTTCCGCGTCGTCCGTTCGATTCTGAAGCACGCGAACGGCGACCAGTTGCCGTCGAGATTCCTCATCCGATTCGTCACGGCGAAGCGCTTCTTCGAAGACCTGAGCGGCTGCGGCAAGCCGTTCGGCGATCTGCGTTTCGTCGCGATTCAGTTCTCGCTGAACGATCGCCAGCGGAAGTTGCAGCCTGGCATCGAGTTCGATGGCCGCCAGAAGCTGCTGTTCCGCCAGCCGCGGCTGACCCTTGTTGCGATAGTGATTGGCCAGTTGGTGCCGGGTGTCGGCGTTCATCGGAGAATCGCGGATCGCGAGCAGCAACTGCTGTTCGATTTCCTCGTCGGACAACGAAACCACCGTTTCAGGTTTGCGGCTCTGATCGACCAGCCACAGGCGCGTCGGGGCATGGCCGGCACCGTCGACGGGAGTCAGTCGTTGCACGTGTACCATGGCTTCGTCGACGCGGTGTTGCCGCAGCAGATGCATCGCCAGATCGTGGCGCACTTCGGCGTCGAACGGGCGCAGTTGCAGCAGCTTTCGCAGATAAAGTCCGGTTTCGTCAGCGGCGTCGTTGTCTTCCGTCAGGTCGGCCAGAGCCGTGCGATATTGTTCGGTGACAGCGGACGGTGTGGTGTCCCGGACTCGGACCACGATTCCAGTCACAGCCACCGCGACTGCAATAGCGGGCAGCCCGATCAGCAGCCGGTGCTTCGGCCGGGACCGTGACCAGGACTTCAGAAACACCTTCAGCCACGAAAACTGATACGACGGCCGCAGTAGCTCCGACCTGACAGGAGTCCGCTGCGATGACACACTGGATCTTCCGGACTTCCCGGTACCCTGACTCGCCGGCCAGGACCGATCATCAAACGCGCGATTCCACATCGCGTTCAGTGGATTGCGAAGCCTGGCGACGTCCGGGTTGCGAATGGCGACTCGAAGCTTCACCCAGAATGTCTCGTCGCTCTGTCGAGGAATCGGGGCCGTCAGAAATGTCACCGCGGAATCCGCGCAGTACAGCAGTCCCAGAAACACCAGCACAGACGCGATCGCGATGAGTTGGCTGGCCGCTGAGTCAATGATTTCCACGTCATACGCCTGCCGTGCGATCACCGCCGCACATGTGTGAACACAGCAGATAATCACCGACAAGCTGAACGCCACCGGCAACAGAATCAAAGTGTGCAGGAATCGACGCCGCGACCAGATGATCGCCGCCAGACCGACAAACAGCAGCACCCACAAACCGGCGGCACCACCGCGGTCGAACGGTTCCAGAGAAATTGTCCGACCCGGGATTTCCAGCGTCGGACGCTGCCACAGGTGCAGATAACCGGCGGCGTCCAGCAGCCGGGACGCAAGCCCCCCAGTCAGCGCCCATAACGCGCTGACGAACTGGTCTCGAACAAACGGCGGCGGTCCGATGGCGAACAACAGGACCGGGCAGACGTAGGCGACGGACCGCCGGTGGCCTCGTTCGGGCAGCATCAGGCACACCGCGACACTCAGCAGCCACGCCGCAGGAACTGCCAGCCACGGATTCGCAACAGCGTACGCGGCCACCAGCAGCGCCACGTCCAGAAACAGCAGCACCGCGATCGTCCGAAGAACCCGCTGAGCAGGTTCGTATTCGAACAATCGAGCCACATCCAGCCGCGTCGCCAGCAGAAGGACAAAGACGCCGATTGCCGGCAGAGCAAGACCTCCGCCGGGAAGATTTCCGATCGGATCGTCGACCGGCAATCGATTGCTGAAATAGCGAACGATGAGCGGTCCATGAGCGACCGCCAGCGCGGTCAACGCCAGTGTCGCCGTCAGCAGTCTGATTGGCCCGCGAGTTGTCACGATCTGCCTGCCTGAGATTCGCCCGATGGTTCTTTGCGCTGTTGAAACCAACGGTAACCATCACGGCCAGCATTATCCAGAGCCTGCTGTGAAACCGAATGTTGTCCGGCCACCAGGCGAAGCCGGCGGTGCCGGTTGTTGAAGACCTGCCACCGATTGACGCCAGCCCTCCGTTTTTCCTTCGTGCGCTTCGTGGTTTCCCATCAGACAAATCGTCAGGGGCACCACAAAGGTCACGAAGAGCAGGAAGATGGCAGTTGAGAACGCGACTTGCGCGGAAGGCTGGTTCACCCCGGCTCCCGTCCAGGAGGCGGAAAACATCCGTTTCAGGCTCATCCGGAAAATGGGGGTGTTGAGTCAACAGCGTTTCAGGCCCGGCGGGCCGACACAACCTCAGCCGGTGGCGTGAGTCACCGGTCAGATGCCGAATTCCTGCCCAAAGCCCCGGAGGGCAACGCCGTTAAGGATTTAGAGGCGGCAAAAACCGGGGTAGCGTTGAAGAGCGGAATATGAAAAAAAGCCAGACTCCCGCATGTGGTGTGCGGACTGATCATGTTTCAGCCCGGGAAGGAGTCTGGCTCGAATGTCACGGAAGACGCAAGCGGCCGCATCGGTCAACACGCAGGAGAAGGCACCGAAGTTTACTCATGGCGCTTTATTGCGCGACGCGCTGACGTGGGTGGTCAACGAGCGCATGTTCGCGGACGTCCGCCTGCATGGCAATATCAAATGGAAGTCTCATCAACTTGTCATTCTGGCGGTCCTCTGGGTGTGGTCCGGCAGAACCACGCTCGGCCGCGCGTATGTTCATGCTCGGCGACTCTCCCGGGTGATGTTTGGCTGGGTGGCTGTCAAGAGTTATCAGGGGCTCACGGGAGCACTGAAGACGTGGTCCGTCAAACTGCTGCCGCGAACGCAGAAGCGGATGCAGGAACTTATGGAAGAAGTGGGCGGCGAACACTGGCGAATTGGTTTATGGGTCGCATTGGCGGTCGATGGTTCTCGTGTCACCACGCCGCGAACGCAGAGCAATGAGAAAGCTTTCTCGGCGAAGAACTATGGTCACGGGAAGAAGGCCAAGTCGCGCCGCAAGTGGAAGAACAGGAAGAAGCGAAGTAAGAAACTGTCGGCTCCGGTGAAACCGCAGATGTGGATCACTTTGATCTGGCATATGGGACTGAAGATGCCGTGGACATGGAAAACCGGAGCGTCGACTTCCAGCGAAAGACATCATCTGATGGACATGTTGAAAACGGAGACTTTCCCGGAAAACACGCTCTTTTGCGGCGACGCGGGCTTCGTCGGTTACGACTTCTGGAATGCGCTTCTGGATAACGGCCATCATTTTCTGGTTCGCGTGGGAGCCAACGTGCGGTTGATAAAGAACCTTGGCCATGCGCGTGAACGCGATGGAATTGTGTACGTGTGGCCGGATGCTGCGGCTCGTCGCAAGCAGCCGCCGCTGGTGCTGCGGCTGATTCAGATCAAGAACGAACGCGGTACCATGAGTCTTGTGACGAGCGTGCTGAACGAACGCAGGCTGTCAAATGCCAAGGTTGCTCAAGTGTACTCCATGCGCTGGGGAATTGAGCTTCAGTTCCGTTCGTTCAAGCAGACGTTCGGTCGCCGCGAGCTGCACAGTCGAACGTCCGAATGCAGCTATGTGGAAATGGACTGGTCACTTGTCGGATTGTGGATGATCCAGCTGTTTGCGGTGAAGGAACAAATCAAAGTGGACCGGCCTCCGGAGCATTCGAGCGTCTCACTGAGCCTGGCAATTATTCAGGAGACAATGGACATGTACCACGAAGAAGCGACCGACGGCCGTGCTCTCAGTCGTCAGTTGAGCGACGCGGTCAAGGATGACTACACGCGCACCAGCAGCAAGATCGCGCGCTATCAACCCAACAACAAAGACAAACCATCGGCCAAAGAACCCATCGTTCGGAAAGCCACTGCCAAACAAAAACAAACTCTCAGGAGACTCAACCTCCCGCCCGCTGTTTTTACTTAACGGCGTTGCCCGGAGGGGCGATACAGCTTTAGCCGCAGCGGATGTGTCGGCCCTTCAGGCCTGCGGACGCCGAGGCACCAGCTTCCGGAGCCTGTCGGCTCCGGCTGACGTTGTGCCTGCCCTCCGAGCATCAACAACCGGAAACGCGAGGTTGTCGGATCCTGTAGCAGGTCGGTCGAAGAATAAGTAGCACTCACGGCGAACATCCGTGGGCCTTCACCGACCGAATCTTCAGCAGCACCCCCATTCCCGGAAGAGCCGTTTTCCCTCGTGCTCTTCGTGGTTTCCCATCAGACAAATGGTCAGGGTCACCACAAAGGTCACGAAGAGCACAAAGATGGAATGCAAACGGCGCGGAAGGCTGGTTCTTCGGGGTGGCGGTTGGAGCGGGACTTGGCGCTGCTTCGAGTTCCGGCACCGGGACTCGACTCGTGTGTCGAACGGTGTGGCGCCGCTCGGTTCGACAAAATGTCGCAATTTGAGTGCAATCCGGAACGGTGGCGTTGATGATTCGCGCTGTGGACGACAGCATTCGCGGCTCACGCCGGCGCTCACCCGGCTTCCGTGCGCCGAATCGCGCCGCGTCCGTTTGTTCGTTCGGGAATCTGTGCCAGCTTATGTCGTCAAAGAAAATCAAGCCGCAGACGCTTCGCGGATTCCGTGATTTCCTGCCGGACCAGATGATGGCCCGCGAACGGCTGATCGATATCGCTCGCGGCGTTTATCGCAGCTACGGATTTGCGCCGATCGACACGCCGGCTCTGGAGTATGCCGAAGTCCTGCTGGGCAAGGGTGGTGATGAATCCGACAAGCAGGTGTTTCGCTTTACCGATCAGGGAGACCGCGATGTCGCCATGCGGTTTGATCTGACGGTGCCGCTGGCGCGATACGCGGCTCAGCACATTCAGGAACTGGGAACACCGTTTCGCCGCTATCACATCGGCCCGGTGTGGCGTGGCGAACGGCCGGCTCGCGGACGATTTCGCGAATTCCTGCAGTGCGACTTCGACACGATCGGCACCACCAGCAACACGGCCGACGTGGAAACTCTGCTGGTCATCAACGATCTGTTCGAAGCGATCGGCATCGAACGTTTTACCGTGCGAGTCAACAATCGCCGTGTGCTGAACGGGCTGCTGGAAAAGAATGACCTGCAGCAGCACGCGTCCGGCATTCTTCGGTCGCTCGACAAGCTGGACAAGATCGGCCGTGACAAGGTGATCGCGGAAATGGTGGACGCTGTCGGCATCAGCGATCAGCAGGCCGGTCGGGTTTTGGATATGGCGCAGTTGCAGGGGACTCCCGAACAGATTCTTTCGTCGCTGGACGGCATGCTGTCCGGCAGTGAGACCGGTGAAATCGGACTGCACCACCTGCGCGAACTGTTCGCCAGCGTGAAAGCGTGCGGGCTGCCGGATGAGCGCGTGTCGCTGGACGTGTCCATTGCCCGCGGGCTGGATTATTACACCGGCACGATTTACGAAACGCTGCTGGGTGACCTGCCCGGCATCGGCAGCGTGTGTTCGGGCGGACGATACGACAACCTGGCGGAACTGTTTACGTCGCAGAAACTTCCCGGCGTGGGAGCCAGTCTGGGGCTGGACCGCATGCTGGCCGCGATGGAAGAACTGGGAATGACGCGGAAATCGTCCACGCCCGCTCCCGTGCTGGTGACGATGTTCGAAGCAGATCGAGCGGGCGACTATCTTCGCATGGCTCGCACGCTGAGACAGGCGGGCATCGGAGCCGAAGTGTTCCCCGAAGCGAAGAACATCGGCAAGCAAATGAAGTACGCCGACAAAAAGGGATTTCTGGTCGCGCTGATCGCGGGAGCCGCCGAGTTTGAAACCGGCCAATGGCAGGTCAAGGGACTCACCGATGGCACCCAGCAGGAAGTTGCGACCTCCGACGTTGTCACGGCCGTGCAATCAATCATCAGCGCCGGTGCGTCGTAAGGCAGCGAGGCAGCGCTGGCCGGACAGCACCGCGGCGGGACTGCACCGGCGGGGCCGCGCCGGCGCCGACTCAGTCCTTGTCCGCATTGGCATCGTCGACCGTATCCCAGCGATCCGCGAGTTCGAACAGCCGTGCCAGCGGAAGTTCAAAGCCAGGCAACAGCGGGCTCGCATACACGGCTCCTTCGCCGAAAACAGTGTGTTGAGCCGCTGATCCCTGAAATCGAAAGACGGTCAATTCCTTTCGAAAGCGATCGAAAATCCAGTATTCGCGAACACCTGCCTGATGGTACTCGTCGCGTTTAATGGTGTAGTCGCGGACCCGGTTCGGTTTTCCCAGGGAGACAAATTCGACGGCGATCGAGGGCACCTCGTCGTCGTGCGGCAATCGACCCAGATCGCACCAAATCGCCCGGTCGACTCGACGCCGCTGTGCTCCGATGGAAATGGTCTCTTCAGCCAGTGTCAGATTCAGAACGGCTCCCTGCGGAGTCTCCTGAAAGTTGCGCAACAACCGGCCAAGTTCTTCGTTGGGGTCGCGTTCCTGACGAAGCGGCGAAGGGCTCACAATCAATACTCCGTTCAGAAGTTCGTATCGCCAGCCGGGTTCGAATTCCGCAGCGTCGAATTCTTCCGGGTCCACCATCATGCCGTTGGAAAGCGGTCCAAGCTGAAGCGTCGCGGCGCTCGGAGCATTCGACTCGATAATTGACATGTGGCACTCCTCTGACGGCGGGCACAGATTGTCGCCGGATGTGCGACGACGTCACCAACGGATCGGAAACGCAAACCGCTTTGCCGGCTTCTCATCGTAGCCGTTGGCCGCCTGCTGTCCCCCCAGACAATGACTGCCGGGAACGGGAAAACGGCAGGACTGTCAGTTTGCCGGCGTTCGAACCCTGCGGATGGCCGCGGACCGATGGCTTCGCGTTCGGACCGTTCGCGAACCGGTCGGCGAGATTGATTCCGCCGGACAGCGCGTCAGCCGGCGGGGGCATGGTTCGGCTTCTATCGCTTCAGTTTTTTTGGAATGCCAGATGACTTCTTCGCAATCACGTTCGTCTCTGCGAGCCGGCATGGTCGGCATGGGGATGATTTTCGACGAAACGTACAAGCCGTTTTTCGAAGCCGCTCACGCCGACGGGATTTATCACCGCGACTTCGGCGACGTTGACGTGCCGCTGGTTGCTGTGGCCACCAAAACCGGTCGGCGAGCGGACGCTTACAGGAAATCGGCCGGTGGTCGCATTGCCGATTTCCAAAGCTTCAGCGGTGACGACGCCGTCGCCAACATGCTGCAGCACGATCTGAATTTCGCCTGCGTGGCGACTCCCGATGATCGTCACTTCGAAGCCTGTCGAGACATCCTTCAGGCGGGAGTTCACCTGCTGGTCGAAAAGCCGTCCGTCCTGTCGCTGCAGCAGATGGACGACCTGGTGGCTCTGGCGGAAAAGAACAAGGTCCTGGCGCGAGTCGTCTATCACAAGCTGACCGACCCCGATCACAAAAAGCTGCGGACTCTGGTGTACGACGGCGTGCTGAAACACGTCAACAACGGCTACTGCAGTCTGCTGGAACCGAAGCAGATTTCCGGATCGCAGTTCGCCGAATGGATCACCGGCCGCAATCCCGGCACGTACGTCGCCGTGCACTACATCAAGCTGATCGATTTCACATTCGGCGGACGGCTGAAGACGATCACCTGCACCGGCCAGCGCGGACTGATCGGACCGAAGGATGGAAACACCTGGGACAGCACTCAGTTGAGGCTGATCTATGAATACGACAGCGGACGCGAAGCGGCGTTCGACATCCACACGTCCTGGGTGACTCCCGACAATTTCCCCGGCTACGTCGACCAGGAAGTGCAGTTTCGTTTCGACAACGGACTGTGGAACGGCCATTCGCGCAAGCGCGGCGTCGAATGCACTGTGGAAGACCTGACGCCGGTGAAAATGCCGATTTCGCTGAACAACCACTTCAACGGCACGTTTGTCGAACCCTGGGGCGACAGAACTCAGCGCGGCTACGGAATTGAAGTCATCGAAAAGTTCGCTCGCGAAGTCGCCTTCGTGGAACACGGAACCACGGGCGACCGTGAATCACGGCTGCAACAGATTCGGTCACTTGCCTACGCGGACCTGAGCGCCGACCGGCAGGTTGTTGCGGCGGTGGAAGCGATGGAACGCATTCTGGAACAGCATGCTCTGGGAAACCCCGACTGCGTCGCCCGCTACGACGGGACCAAAGTCACGCTGCTGAATCCCCGATAACAACGTCACCAGAGGTTCCAATCTGAAATCTCAAATCTGAAATCTCAAATCCCAAAGCTTAACACTACCCCCCATTCCCAATTCCCCATCGTTCCACCCCTCATCCCGTCGCTGGATCGCACAGCGCGAACTGCAGGCTCTCATCGGCGGGCGTGAACTGCCGGCCGGTCCACATGCGAGTCAGCGTGCGTACAGGTTCGAAACCCAGCTTGTCGGCCAGTTCCTGAGCTGGTTGATTGGGTGACGGAACATCCCAGAACACGGATCCTGACGTTTCCCGCAGCAGTTCTTCGACGATGCTTTCGGCGGTTGACGTCTCAGTCGCAGTGATCGGACCCAGATACGAGGCCAGGTGACCGGAACGCAGCATTCCAAAACCCTCCGGACGCGTCACCACGATGCTGTCGCGAGCGAGCCGTTCCAGCCACAACGCGCGGCACGCTCCGAAGGCGCGTTCGTCGCGAAGGCCCGGATCGATCGTCTTCGGAGCTGGTTCATGACGCGACACACTACCGTCGCCGATGCGATGCCAGCGATGAAACGACCACAGATCGTGAAATCCAAGCTGCTCGTACAGCGGAAACCCATCCGGCGACGCGTCCAGTTTGATGCAGGCGATGTTGCGTGATTCCAGAAAACTCAGCGCCTGCTTCATCAGCAAAGTTCCGATACCCATCCGCCGGAACTCCGGGTGCACCAGCATCATTCCGATCCATGCCAGTCCCGTGCCGTAGGTTGTGGTAGTGACGGTGCCGACGACGCGATCGTCCGACACCGCCGCGAAGCAGCCGTCGGGTTCGGCGTTTCGCAGGCGTCTCCAGTCGTTCGGCAATTGGTTCCAGCCGGCCAGTCGACAAAGTTCGCTCGCGGCGTCGATGTCGCTGTCCGTCAGCCGGCGCATCGTGATTCCGTTAATCACATCGGTCATCATCCTGCTCCTGCCTGGTATTCAGATCCCGACATTCAGCGCGTCACGGGCCGCGCTGTTGATCATGCCGACGTAGAACATGGCGATGCGGAAGATGAAAAAGATGATGACGACGGCGACCAGCCCCCACACCATTCTCGCAAGGAACGCCGACAGCAAAATCATCGCTCGGTGAGCCTCGGCGTCGAAGTGGTGGCTCATGCGATCCAGAGCTTCCGGGACGGTTCCTGTCTGTTCGGCGGTTTCCACGAACTGCAGGAACTCGGTCGGAAACAGCTTCGGCGCGGCGAAGGCATCGGCCAGAGTTTCGCCTTCGTGCACTTCGTTCCAGACGATGGGAATCGCCGCGACAAACGCGCCGTTGGCGGTGGCTTTCAGACTCGATTCCAGCGACGGCTTGATCGACATTCCGGCCTGCTGCGTCAGAGCGAAGCACCACGCGAACCTGGCGATCGCGAACGAACGCAGGCATTTTCCGACAACCGGTATCCGCAACAGCAGCGGGTCCAGAACCTGCTGCCCCACGATTGTGCGGCTGAACATCTTGTACGAGATCCACAAACCGCCAAGCGACCCGAAACACAGCGCAAACCAGATCGTCGCGCCGCGAGCTCCCAGCAGGCCAAACCCCAGCACGTCCGTGTTGCCGGTGCCCACGATTCCCAGCAGCCAGATCAGCAGTCCGATTACGCAGATCGCGGCGAAAAGCTGGATCATCGGCCAGGCGATTGCCGTCCGAAATTCACGCACCCGGTCGACTCTGGCTTCGTAGTACTTCCCCAGCGACCCGAAGATCTCCGGCATCGACCCGGTCTGTTCGCCGACGTTCAGCAGATCCAGAAACAGTGCCGGAAAGCGTTCTTCGTGTTCATAAAACGACGATGTCAGATCGTCGCCCCGCTTGACTCGCGTGATCACGCGGTCGACGGCAGCGGTCAGGCGAGAATCCGACGATCGCGCGGCCGACGTCTTCAGTGACTTCGGAATCTCAACACCGGCTTCCAGCATCCGTGCCATCGACTGGCAAAACGGATACAGCGCCTTCGCGGAAATCTGAGGATTGAACAGCATGACGGGAATACTTCCGCAAGAGCCGGTCGTTGGTTGTTGACCGCAGGAATTCTATCCGGCGAGCCACGATTCGCGAACCGCGCACGCCGCCCCGGCAACAGACCTGTTCGAACCGGCAATTTGTCCGACGTTTTCGGCATCCGGCTGCGTTCCGATGCAAATCGCCGGCTTGGAATGAATTTGCCGTCGCTACATCCGAGCGCGCGAGACTGGTACAACGCGTCACTTCACATCGGCAATTGTTTAAACGACGGAGAACGGCCGTTATCGACGCGACCGGTGTGAAATGCTGCCCGCCTGAAACTTCAACGGTTCCCGACAGACATGCCCGAACAACTCCGGCAATCCCCGCTTCACGACGTCCACGTTTCCGCAGGAGCACGCATGGTGCCGTTTGCGGGCTGGAACATGCCGGTGCAGTATTCGGGCATCATTCCCGAAGTCAAAGCCGTGAGAGAATCGCTGGGCGTGTTCGACATTTCGCACATGGGGCAGATCTTCGTGGATTCCCCCCGACACGTCAGCGACAACCTGGCTCAACGGCCTGTTGACAAACGATGTTTCAAAGCTGGAACTCGGGCAGGGGCAATATTCGTTTCTGCTGAATGACCGCGGCGGCGTGATCGATGATCTGATCATCTATCGAACTGATCCGACGAGCTATTTCCTGGTCGTCAATGCTTCCAAAGTGGACGAAGACTTCGCCTGGCTGCGGAGTCACGCGGAATCGTCCGGCATTACGCTCACAAACCGCAGCGATGATTTTGGCGGACTCGCGATTCAGGGACCGAACTCCGTCGACGCCTTTCTTCAGATGACCGACGATGCACTCAAGGAATCCGAGCCGCAACTGCCGGAACGGTTCTGCATCCGCTCGTTCGAAACGAAGGCGGGTGGCCTGGTGATGGTCTGCCGCACGGGCTACACCGGCGAAGATGGATTTGAGCTTTTCTGTCCGATCCGCGACGCCGAAACGTGGTGGCGGCGAACCGTCAGCAGCGGAGCGACGCCATGCGGCTTGGGAGCACGTGACATTCTGCGCCTGGAAAAATGTTATCCGCTGAATGGCAGCGATTTGTCGCCGGAACTCACACCGCTGCAGGCCGGGATGAGCTTCGCTGTCGACCTGGAAAAGGGTGATTTCATCGGACGGGACGTGCTACTGAAACAGAAGGCGGAAGGACTCGACACGAAGCTGGTTGCTCTGAAGCAGACGGAAAAGTCTCCGCCGCCAAGGCACGGTTACCCGGTTTTCGCCGGCGATGAACAACTGGCGGAACTGACCAGCGGCGGAGTTTCGCCGACGCTTGGAGCCGGCATTTCGATGGCGTATGTTCCCGTTCCCTTCGCGAAGATCGGGACGGTTTTAGACATCGAAATTCGCGGCAAGCGTTTTCCCGCGGAAGTCGTCAGAAAGCCATTCGTGTGACCCCATGTTTAACCGCGACCCCTGGGGGAGCGCTTCGGTATGACGGCCTCGAATCAAACATCGGTCGAAGCGGACTTGTCGGCCCCGGGCTGGCCTGGTTTTATTCTGGCCGCGGCGAACACTCATCTATCCAGCACCTCTTCCACCGCGAGCCAGAAAACCTCAATTGACCCTACTCGGGGTATAGCAACCCGGTAAGCGAAGCGCTCGCCAGGGCTCGCGGTTAAACATTTTGGGCTCATCCGGAAATCGAACACATGAACGTTCCAGACAATCTGAAGTACGCGAAGTCTCACGAATGGGTTCGCGACGATGGCGGCGGAGTCTTCACGGTCGGCATTTCCGACTACGCTCAAGCCGAAATGACGGAGCTTGTCTACGTCGAACTTCCGGACATTGGCCGCACCGTAAAGGCGCTGGAGGAAGTGGCGGTGGTGGAATCCGTGAAGTCGGCCAGCGACATTTATTCGCCGTTGTCGGGGGAAATCGTGGAAACCAACACCGCGCTTTCCGATGATCCGTCGTCCGTGAACAGCGATCCGTACGATCAGGGCTGGCTGTTCCGGGTCCGAGCCGGCGACGCCGCTGAACTCGATTCCCTGCTGACTCCGGAAGCTTACCGTGAACAAATCAGTTGAAGCGCCGCCGATGCCGTCGACTGTCAGCGACGATTCGTCCGCGATGGAGCAGGCGGCGGGGCAGTTTCGTGACCGCCACCTGGGTTCGTCCGCCGTCGTTGCAAAGCAGATGGCGGCCGAAATCG
Source organism: Planctomycetaceae bacterium (assembly GCA_041398785.1). Classification (NCBI taxonomy): domain Bacteria; kingdom Pseudomonadati; phylum Planctomycetota; class Planctomycetia; order Planctomycetales; family Planctomycetaceae; species Planctomycetaceae bacterium. The sequence goes on from JAWKUA010000017.1 coordinate 67,764, forward strand.
GTTTTGCTTCCGTCGACGAATTGATTGCGGCCGCCGTGCCGGCTCACATTCGCCGACGGCAGCCGTTTCAACTGCCGGACGCCGTCAGCGAAGCCGATGCTTTGACGCGGCTGCGATCGATGATGCAGCAGAACCGGATCTGCCGTTCTCTGATCGGCATGGGTTACCACGACTGCGTGACGCCGCCGGTGCTGCAGCGCAACATCATCGAAAATCCCGGCTGGTACACGGCGTATACTCCGTATCAGCCGGAAATTTCGCAGGGGCGGCTGGAAGCATGTCTGAACTTTCAGACGATGATCTGTGACCTGAGCGGACTGGCGGTGTCGAACGCGTCGCTGCTGGACGAAGGCACGGCCGCGGCGGAAGCGATGACGATGTGTTTCGCCGGTCATCGAACAGCAACGCGGTTTTTTGTTGCCGACGCCTGCCACCCGCAGACGATTGCGGTCCTGCAGACGCGAGCCGCACCGGTCGGCATTGAAGTGGTCGTTGGCAGTCACGCCGACATCACGTTCGATGACACTTACTTCGGCGCGCTGATTCAATACCCGGACACGAACGGCGCGATCTGTGATTTCCGGACTTTTATCGACGCTGCGCACGACGCGAAGGTGGCCGTGGTGATGGCGGCGGATCTGCTGTCGCTGACACTGCTGACTCCGCCGGGCGAACTGGGAGCCGACATTGCCGTGGGCAGCAGTCAGCGGTTCGGCGTGCCGATGGGATTCGGCGGTCCTCACGCCGGCTGGATTTCCTGTTCCGAAAAGTTCATGCGCAAGCTGCCCGGCCGCCTGGTCGGAATTTCGAAGGACGCTCACGGCAATCCCGCGTATCGGCTGTCGCTGCAGACGCGAGAACAACACATTCGACGCGACAAGGCCACCAGCAACATCTGCACGGCTCAGGTGTTGCTGGCGGTGGTGGCGTCGATGTATGCCGCGTGGCACGGACCGAAGGGACTGCGACGGATCGCGGAACGAGTTCACGGTTTCACCGCGGAGCTGGCGGCGCGGTTGACGGAAGCCGGATATGCGATGCACAGCGACACGTTCTTCGACACGCTGCGAATTTCGATCGGCGATGTCGCGAAGTCCGATGCGATTCTGCGACAGGCAGCGAATGCCGACATCAATCTACGCCGATTCGAAAACGGCGACATCGGAATTGCGCTGGACGAACGCACGTCGGCAAACGAAATCGCCGCGCTGTGCGACGTTTTCAACGCGCCGTACGACGGGACTCCGATCCCGTCGCAGCACCTGAATTCGACGGGACCGGAGTCCCGTCGTACGGAAATGCGGCACGTTTCGCAGGGTCTTCGTCGCACGAGCGAATTCCTGGCGCATCCGGTGTTCAACAGCTTCCACACCGAAACGGAAATGATGCGCTATCTGCATCGGCTGGAATCGAAGGATCTGGCTTTGAACACCAGCATGATTCCGCTGGGATCCTGCACAATGAAGCTGAACGCGGCGGCCGAAATGATGCCGCTTAGCTGGCCGGAAGTCGGTTCGCTGCACCCATTCGCTCCGCCGGAACAGTGGGCCGGTTACTCGGCGATGATCGAGCAGCTTGAATCCTGGCTGGCCGCCTGCACGGGGTTCCATGCGGTGTCGGTTCAGCCGAACGCCGGTTCCCAGGGAGAACTCGCGGGACTGCTGGCGATTCGCGGATTCCATCTTTCAAACGGCGGGCAGAATCGCAACATCTGTCTGATTCCGACGTCCGCGCACGGCACGAATCCCGCCAGTGCGGTGATGGCGGGTATGAAGGTTGTCGCGGTGTCGTGCGACGACGAAGGCAATATCGACGTTGACGATCTGAAGTCGAAAGCAGCGCAGCATTCCGAAAATCTGGCCGCGTTGATGGTCACGTACCCGTCGACGCACGGAGTCTTCGAAGACGGCATCCGTGACATCTGCGACATCATCCACCACCACGGCGGGCAGGTGTACATGGATGGAGCCAACCTGAATGCTCAGTTGGGTCTGGTGTCTCCGGCCGAACTGGGAGCCGACGTTTGCCACCTGAATCTGCACAAGACGTTCTGCATTCCTCACGGCGGCGGCGGCCCGGGCGTCGGTCCGATCGGAGTCGCGCAGCACCTTGCGAACTTTCTGCCGGGGCACCCGATTCATTCACCCTCTTCGCGCAAAGGCGAGCAGCGCGAGGTCGGTTCGTTGTCGCCGCATGCCGTCGGTCCCGTCAGCGCCGCGCCGTATGGCAGCGCCAGCATCCTGACGATCTCCTGGATGTACATCGCCATGATGGGGGCCGACGGGCTGACGGAATCCACGCGGCAGGCGATTCTGAACGCCAACTACATCGCTCACCGTCTTCAGCCATACTTTCCCGTGTTGTATCGGGGAGCCAACAGCCTGGTGGCTCACGAATGCATACTCGACCTGCGACCGTTCAAGGCCGACAGCGGAGTCGAAGTGGAAGACGTCGCCAAGCGGCTGATGGACTACGGCTTTCATTCGCCGACGATGTCCTGGCCGGTCCCCGGTACGCTGATGGTGGAACCCACGGAAAGCGAATCCAAAGCGGAACTGGATCGATTCTGCGACGCGATGATTTCGATTTACAAGGAAATCATGGACGTGAAAAGCGGAACGCTCGATCGTGAAGACAATCCGCTGAAGCACGCTCCGCATACCGCCGCCGCTGTGACATCCGACGACTGGAACCGCTCCTATTCGCGACAACTGGCCGCGTATCCGGCTTCCTGGCTGAAGGACTTTAAGTACTGGCCACCGGTCGGCCGCGTGGACAACGTCTACGGCGATCGTCATCTGGTCTGCACGTGCCAGGGCGTGAGTTCGTACGCGGAGTGACGTCGCTGCCGGTGCCTGCTGAGGCGGCGATTGCTTTCGTCGCGCGGTGAGTTGTGTCAGACTTCCGGTCAGACAGTTTCCCCGCCAGGAGCCTTCCGATGTCTTCAGTCCGAACGATGTCTTCACACCGAACATTGATTGCGCTGCTGCTGTTCTGCGGTTTCGCGACGCCGCTGTGGACAACGGCGAACCAGGCATCGGCGGACTCACCGCAGCAGTTCGCGCTGCCGGAATCGGACGACGGGCTGCCCGGTGCCGGACCGATTCGTCGGTACGACTGGTTTCGCAACCTGTGGTCGAATCGCCGTTCCGACTTTGCCAAACAGGTGCAGGCCCAACAGAACGCCGTCGTGTTTCTCGGCGATTCGATTACTCAGGGTTGGGGCGATGATTTCCAGGGCCGCTTTCCGGAAATGAAACTCGCCAATCGCGGCATCAGCGGCGATACCACGCGAGGCATGCTGATTCGCCTGAAGGAAGACGTGCTGGACCTGCATCCCGCCGCCGTTGTGATGCTGATGGGCACCAACGATCTGGAAGAAGCCGCGGAACCGGAAACCATCGCCGCCAACATCAGCCTGATCCTGGCAGAATTGAAAAAGCACAACGAAGAAATGCCGATCGTGCTGTGCCAGGTCTTCCCGAGTTCTTCGGAAAAGAAGCGTCCGGCTGAGAAGATCAAACAGATCAACAGTCTTGTCGCCTCGGTGGTGAAGGGCGATTCGCAGATCATTCTGCTGGATACCTGGACGCTGTTCGCCAACAAAGACGGCGACGCGGATGCCGCTCAGTTCCCCGACCTGCTGCACCCCAACGAAAGCGGCTATCAGATGTGGGCGGGTGCTCTGCGACCGGTCTTCGCGACGCTGGGGTTTCTCGAAACGGAACCCGATGACTTCCGGCCGGAACCCGGATTCACCAGCCTGTTCAACGGGAAGGATCTGACGGGCTGGGGTTATCGCAAGACCACGGAGCCCATGCTGAAGGCTCGCGAAAACTGGCGGAAGAACGATCCGAACGCCGCCGCCTGGCCCGTCGTAAAGGAACCGGTCAGCTTTGATGGCCAGCGTGAAACTCCCGAACACCGCTATGTGGCGATCAACGGCAGGCTTGTCGTCACGACTCCTCCGGAAGGCCGAAAAATTCAGCAACTGTGGACAACGCGGGAATTCGGCGGCGACTTCACGCTGAAGCTGGAATTTCGAGCGACGCCGAACGCCGACAGCGGAGTCTTCATCCGCGATCCGCAGTTGCAGTGCCGCGACTTTCCGCTGGCCGGACCGTACAAAGACCTGAAGAAGTACAAGTCGGGAGACTGGAACGAACTGGTCGCGGAAGTGAAAAACGGAGTCGCCCGCTGCACCTGCAACGGCGAACTTCTGGAAGCGGAATTCAAAGTTCCCGAATCCGGCCCGATCGGCCTGGAAGGCGACCGCGGCCAGATGGAATATCGACGCATCAGAATTCGTCAGGAGTGATTGAAAGGTGGTGCGCTGTTCCGCATGCGCCCCTGTTCGGCATGAAGAACGGTGCGTGCCTATCAATTGAGCACCACCACGCGGCACGTGAAATAATGCTATCGCCGCTGGTTGGTACCGTCAGGCGGTGTGTCTGCGATACGCTTCCGTCATTGCGGTCGTCCGGGGAATCGATGGACCGGCCGTGTCATCGCTCGAATTTCACTGTCTCGTGAGCACCGGAGTTTCCCATGAAGAAAAGAATCATCGTCGTCCTGCTGGCACTGCTTCCGTCATCACCCCTTGCGCAGGCGCAGCAGCCCGCCGCGGACGACGGCAAGCTGCGGATCATCTGCTTCGGCGCTCATCCGGATGACGCCGAATACAAAAGCGGCGGATGTGCGGCGCTGTGGGCGGCTCAGGGACATCATGTCAAACTGGTCTCCGTCACCAACGGAGACATCGGGCACTGGCAGATGGCGGGCGGGCCTCTGGCCAAGCGACGCACGGCCGAATCCGGCGAAGTCGCAAAACGCCTGGGAGCCGCGTCGGAGGTTCTGGATCTCCACGACGGCGAACTCGAACCGACTCTCGAAAACCGCAAGACGATTACTCGACTGATCCGCGAATGGAATGCCGACATCGTGATCGCTCACCGGCCCTGGGACTATCACCCCGATCATCGTTACACGGGAGTCCTGGTGCAGGACGCGGCCTACATGGTCGCTGTTCCGTTTTTCTGCCCGGATACTCCGCCGCTGAAGAAGAATCCGGTGTTCCTGTACTCCAGCGATCGATTCCAGAAACCGTATCCGTTTGAAGCCGACATCGCGGTCGCTGTCGACGAAGTCTTTGAAAAGAAGGTCGATGCTCTGCTGGCCCTGGAATCGCAGACGTTTGAAGGAGGAGCACTCGGTTCGGCCGAGGAAGCCGCCGAAGCGCCGCCGGCGTCTCAACCGGAACTTCGCAAAGCGTGGCTGAAGGAACGCTGGGAAGGCCGCCAGCGCAGCGAAGCCGATCGCTACCGCAGCACTCTGGTGAAGTTGTACGGCGAAGATCGCGCCAAAAAAATCCAGTACGCCGAAGCGTTCGAAATCTGCGAATACGGACGTCAGCCGTCCGAAGCGGAAATTCGACAGTTGTTCCCGTTCTTCGGGGAAAAGTAGCCCCCTTCCGCACATCGCTCCGCTCGTGCGACCTCCCCCGGCCGAAGGCCAGCGGGGAGGGGTCGAACGAGCGAAGCGACGTTCGGGGAGGGGCGACCGCGCGTGGCTCGCGCTGTGCCGGGACACCGCCGGTTTCGCGTTCGAGCTCTCCCGCACATCGCTCCGCTCGTGCGACCTCCCCCCGGACGCTGCGCTTGGGGGAGGTGGGTGCGCGGGCGCCGGGACGAAATTCGTTTGCCATTCACTGCTGTACATGATCGGACGTCGTTCCATGATTCGCATCGCATTTCTCTTTGCTGTCGCCGTTCTGATTTTGAGCAGCACTGTTCACGCGGAACGTCCCAACATCGTCATCATTCTGTGCGACGATCTGGGGTACGGTGACCTGAGCATCCACGAGCATCCGCATATTCGCACGCCGAATATTGACCGGCTGGCCGGAGAGGGAATTCGCTTCACCAACTTCTATTCGACGGCTCCGGTTTGTTCGCCGTCGCGAGTCGGGCTGCTGACCGGCCGCAGTCCGAACCGTGCGGGTGTGTACGACTGGATTCCGCCGGCGAATCAGCCGCGGCCTGATGCGCGCGAACAGGTCCACATGCGTCGCGGGGAAGTTACGGTTGCTCATCTGTTGAAAAATGCCGGATACGCAACGTGCCTGGCCGGCAAGTGGCACTGCAACAGCGACTTCAACGGCGCCAGCCAGCCTCAGCCCGGTGACGCCGGCTTCGATCACTGGATGGCGACGCAGAACAACGCAGCTCCGTCTCATGAAAACCCGGCCAACTACGTCCGCAACGGCAATGCCGTGGGACGAATCGAAGGATACAGTTGCCAGATCGCCGCTGACGAAGCGATTGCCTGGCTGACTCGCCGGCGGGAAGCGAATCCCGATAAGCCGTTCTTCATCTACCTGCCGTTCCACGAACCTCATGAGCCCGTCGCGTCGCCGCCGGAACTTGTGGAACTATACCGTGACGTCGCGTGGCACCCCGACCAGGCTCAGTTTTTCGCCAACGTACACAACGTGGATCTGGCGGTCGGAAAAGTTGTCGCCGCGCTGGAAACGCTGAACGTGCGCAACAACACGCTGATCGTATTCACGGCGGACAACGGTCCGGAGACTCTGAATCGTTACCGCACCGCCAACCGAAGCTGGGGCACGACCGGAATTCTGCGAGGCATGAAACTTCACACGCATGATGGCGGATTTCATGTCGCGGGAATCATGAACTGGCCGGCGAAGATTCGTCCGGGGCAGGTGATCGACGCACCGGCTTCGGCTCTGGATCTGCTGCCGACGGCCTGTGAACTGGCCGGTACCGAACTTCCGCCCAACCGGCCGCTCGACGGCATCAGTCTGGTGTCATTGTTTGAATCGGGGTCCATGCCGGATCGAAGCAAGCCTCTGGTCTGGACCTACTACAACGGCATCAACGACGCCCGAGTCGCCATGCGTCACGGAAAATGGAAAGTGCTGGCTCGGCTGAACGGCGGTGAGTTCCCGCGGCGGGAAAACCTGATTCCCGATACGCTGGCCGAAGCGAAATCGGCGGAGCTGTCCGACTTTGAAATCTACAACGTGCAGCACGATCCGGGAGAAACTCAGAATCTGACAGACACAGATCTGCCCGAACAGGCTCAGTTGATCGAAGCCCTGGAATCCGGCTACCGGGAACTGGTCAGCGACTCTCCGGCGTGGATTCCCGCAGCGACCGCGAAGTAACCGGCGCAACCTTTTCAAACTTCGTCCAGGAAATCGCGCCGCGCGTCGAACAAGACGGGACAATCCAGATTTCGCTGATCCGAACGCTTGCGTCCTGCGTTTACGAAAGTTCCCGAACAGCAGGCACGGCGTGCCGTCAATCCATTTCCCTCAGAAGGAATCTTCCATGCAACTGCGATCTCAATTTCTGAACGCCGCTCTGGTGTTCGCCGTCCCGTTTTCCGCGATGGCGAATGCCGCGGACCTGCGGGAAGCCGTGCCGAACGACACGTTTCTGGCGGCGTGGCATCAGCACAACCCCGAACGTGATTACCAGTCGCAGTACTACCAGGACATCTGGGACACGGTCCAGGAAACTCAGATCGCCGACAAGGTCATGACGGTCATCGAACGGAGGATGTCGGAACGCGATCTGCAGAAATTCCAGGAAGTCCGCCGGACGCTGGAAACCGCCCTGGAACCGATCCAGTGGAATGCATTGGTCAACTGCACCGAATCCGTCTACGCACAGAAGATGGAAATCCCGACGTCACAGCATCTGCTGATGCTGCGATTTGGCGACGACGGTGCCGCTGCGAAATCCCTGGTGGCCGGAATTACGAATCTGATGAAGCTGGCCGAACAGGCGGCGCAGGGGAATATCCGCGTGGAAACGCAGACTCTGGCCGGCACGGAAATCACCGTCATGGTCCTGCCTCCGCAGGCGCCGTTTCAGCCGGTGCTGGGCGTCGTCGACGAAAATGTGTTCGTGTTCAGCACGTCGCGGCAGATGCTTCGAGGAAGTCTGGAGCTGCTGAAGAATCCGTCGGCGGAATCCAAGTTCGACGATCCGCGACTGGCCGAAGCGCTGACTCACGTGCCCGCCGTGGAAGACGGTGTGACGTTCTTTGACGGACGGCGCCTGTTCGAACAGCTCGGCGGACTGCCGGCATTCATCAATCAGGTCAGCGGCGGCAATGCAGAAGCCGCAAGAGTGTCTGCGGTGCTGCAGGAAGCCTTTGAGCAATTCAATGGCATCGACTACGAAGTCACCGTGGAGTACACGCAGGACTATCAAAACCGGTCCGCGGCGATCGGCAAGTTGCTGCCCGGAGTCGACAACAAAGTTATTGGCAAAATGTTCAAGGATCAGGAATCGTTCGAACACTGGGATCGCTGGGTTCCGGCATCGGCCACCAGCTATTCGCTGAATTCCGGCGCGACGCTGCATCCGCTGTATGCGTGGGTGATGGAAACGATTCCGAAGCATTTCCCGGAAGCTCAGCAGGGGCTCGACAAATGGGCCGCAATTCAGGACCAATACGACATCCATCTGGACGAAGACTTCCTGCAGGGCTTCAGCGGCGAAACCGTGTCGATCAACATGCCTGGCACGACACGGTCCGCGTTTGGTGAAGTGGGACAGTCCGTGGTGTACTGCAGGTGCGACAAGCCGGATCGGATCCGAGCTCTGATTCATCGCGGAATCGAAGCGCTGCAGCAGATTCCTCAGGTGCAGCAGCAGGGCCTTGCGCTGAAACCGGTCGACGGAATGGACGGCTTTGAAGAATTGTCACTCAACATGCTGCCGATGCTGGGAATTCGTCCGGTGATCGGTTTTCAGGATGGCTGGTTCGTTGTGGCGACACACGCTCAGGCCGTTCAGACCGTTGAAGAAACGCGATCGGGTTCGGGCGAATCGATCAGGGGCACGGAGAAATTCACGCAGTTCGACCTGCAGGTCGACGGTCCGGTGCGCAGCATCGGCTACACAAACATCGGTCAGCAGACGCGGGAAATCGGTGCCGCGCTGCAAAAGGTGGGAGCCATGCTGCCGATGGTGATTGGCATGACGGGAGCGTCCGCGTATGCTCCGGAACTGGCCGCCGTCAGCGACATTCTGGCGCTGCTGCCCAGCGTCGGACAGATTGTAGCGAAGTTCGATTTCATGGAAGGCCGGCTGACCGCGACCGTGCCCGGACCAACCGACGACACCTACATCCGCCACACGGTTGTGACCATTCGTCCGCCGTCGGAGGGTGATCGAGTCCCCGCGGAACGCACGCAGTAGTCCGCCGGCTGATGATTTGTACGAGGACCGGATCGCTTCCGTCCTCTGACGCCTCCACAAACCCTTCCCGGGCTCCGGGAAGGGTTTTTTCATTTGCCGATTGACCGACGACGGCAGCCCGGTCCCGCGTCGCTCGTCCGGGCGAGCGAGAGCAAAAGCCGAGTTGTGTGAATCCGCGTTTGTTGCGGGGCTTCCGGGAAGGTAAAAAGGGATGGATGCGGGAAACTCTCGCCTTCCGGATTTTCGGCGAAGGTCGCTCGTCAACCCGCCGCGACCACACGGGTGTCTGAATTCAAACCGATTCACAGAGAAGCAAAATGCGTGTTTGTCTCACTGTCCTGCTGACATTCGTCCCCGGCCTGGCGACTTCCGCGCAGGCCCAGCGAACGACGACGGGTCTGCAGGTGCTGTACACCTTCGACGAAGGCGACGGCCGAATTGTCCACGACCAGTCCGGCACCGGAACTCCGCTGGATCTGACGATCGCCGATCCCGGCAAGACGAAATGGTCGCGCAGCGTGCTGACTCTGAACAACGAAACGGTCCTGAAGTCCGACGGACCGGCTCGCAAAGTCATCGACGCCGTGCGAACGTCGCGGGCAATTTCCGTCGAAGCATGGGTTCGGCCCGCGAACACAAAGCAGTCAGGCCCGGCTCGAATTCTGTCACTGTCGACCGATACGGGAAACCGCAACGTCACGCTTGGTCAGCAGCAGGATGCCTGGGAAGTTCGGCTGCGAACAACGGCGACCAGCACCAACGGCATACCGGCCACGACAACCGGCGGCGGTTCGCTGAAGTCCGTGCTGACTCACATCGTCTACACGCGAGACTCCGACGGCACCGCAACCGTGTTCGTCGACGGGAAACCGATCGCGACTCAGAAGACCGAAGGTGATCTTTCGAACTGGGACGAAAGCTATCCGCTGCTGATCGCCAACGAAGCAACGGCCGATCGAGCCTGGCTGGGGGATCTGCATCTGATCGCCGTTTATAGCCGGGCGTTGACGGTCGGCGAGGTTCAGCAAAACTTCGCCGCCGGCACCGGTGATTTCGACGAACTGGTCGAACTGATTCCTCCGGCAGCGGAACGGCAGGTGAACTTCGTCAGCGACGTGCAGCCGATACTTCCGTCAGCATTGTTTTGAATGTCACGCCACGGGCAACGAAGAAGGCGGACTGAATCTGGCCATCCGTGCTCGCGTTCGCGAAGGCGGCGAACACGGCGCGGTGATCGTGCCGAATAACAGTCTGGCCAGCCCGCTGGTGCATCTGATTGCGGCCGTGGAACCGGACCGCGTGATGCCGCCGGACGACAAGCCTCGGTTAAGTCACGAAGAAATCGGAGTGCTGAGGGCGTGGATCGATCAGGGAGCGGAATGGCCTTCCGGCGCTGACGTGCTCGACCCGCGGCTGGAACGTGCTCGCCGGCACTGGGCCTATCAGCGTTTGGCACCGGTCGAATCACCGCGTTCCGCGATTGCGGATTCCTGGCCGCGTTCGGACATCGATGCCTTCGTATTCCGAAAACTGACGGACAACGGCCTGTCGCCGTCCGAACCGCAGACAGCCCGGCCGCTGGTGCGACGAATCTACTTTGACCTGATCGGACTTCCGCCGACGCCGCAGCAGGCGGCAGAGTTCGAAGCGCACTACGCAGCCGACCCGCTGGTTGCCGTGCGGGAACTTGTCGACGGACTGCTGGATTCATCGCATTTTGGCGAACGCTGGGGACGGTACTGGCTGGATCTGGCCCGCTATGCGGACAGCGACGGTCAGGAATCGGATCGCGATCGCGATCATGCCTACCACTACCGCGACTTCGTGATTCATGCGCTGAACGACGACATGCCCTTCGACAGGTTCGTGCGCTGGCAGATCGCCGGCGACGAATACGAACCCGACAACGCCCAGGCGGTAGCGGCCACCGGATTTTTGACCGGCGGCACACATTCGCAGCTTGGCGATGAATTTCTGGAAGAGGAGCGTCTGTTCAATCGCTACAACGAACTGGACGACGTGATCTCCACGCTCGGCACCAGTCTGCTGGGACTGACGGTCGGCTGCGCTCGCTGCCACGATCACAAGTACGACGCGTTTTCGTCGCGGGAGTACTATCGGCTGTTGAGTGTGTTCCACAGCGGAGACCGCAAAGAAGGAAAGCTGCCGGACGGTCAGGAGGGACTGTTCTTTCAGGATTTCGATTCTCAGGTGCGCACCAGTTGGCTGTTTCGGCGCAGCGATTTCTACGACCGTGAACTTCAGGTGCGGCTGGGCTTTCCCGCGATTCTGACGGAAGGTCGTGATTCCGAACAGTACTGGTCCGCTGCCCGCGCCGCGATGCCGAACGCCAACAGCACTCTGCAGCGGCGAGCACTCGCGGACTGGATCACCGACGTCGACCACGGCGGCGGAGCCCTGCTGGCGCGAGTCATCGTGAATCGCATCTGGCAGCATCATTTCGGCCACGGACTGGTGCGCACGGAAAGCGATTTCGGAGTCCGCAGTGAAGCGCCGACTCATCCGGAGCTGCTGGAATTTCTCGCTCACGAATTCGTCGCCAATGGCTGGCAGATGAAGCGCCTGCACCGAAACATCCTGAACAGCGCTGTCTGGCAACAGGGAACTTACCGATCGAATTCGGCACCGGCATCATCCGGCGACAATCCCGGGCCGGCTCAGGTTGATCCGGAAAACCGGCTGCTTTGGAAGATGCCTCCGAAGCGACTGGAGGCGGAGGTTCTGCGAGATTCCATGCTGGCCGTCAGCGGTACGCTGAACCTTCAGCCGGGAGGTCCGGGCTTCAAGCCGTACATCGCTCCGGAAGCCAACCTGGCGCGCAACCTGAAGGGCGGTGACTATCCGCATGACGCTCCGGACAACGCCGAAACGCGCCGGCGAAGCGTGTACATGTTTCACAAGCGGCTGGTGCCGTATCCGCTGTTTCAGGCATTTGACCGCCCGGACCTGCTGGTCAGTTGCTCGCGCCGGCAGAACACCACGGTGGCGACTCAGGCGATGGCGCTGCTGAACGATGGCTTTGTGCGAACCTGTGCCGGTGACTTTGCGACAAGGCTGATCCGTGAATCCGGCGACGACGATCAGCGCATCGTCGAAACATCCTTCAATCTGGCATTTTCGCGGTCCCCGACCGAAGCCGAAGTTCACGCGGCCGTCGAATTCCTGCAGCGCCAGGGACAAACCAGGCAGGCTCGCGGCGATACGGATTCTCGTGTCGAAGCGGTGACCGACTACTGCCAGTCGCTGTTCTGTCTGAACGAATTCCTTTACGTCGACTAGAAGATTCCGAAATGGCTTCCACAGGTTTTCGTCACGGACAATTCCCGTGTGGTCGAATCGCGAGCGCACTCAGCCGACGCGAATGGCTGTCTCGCGCGGGCGGCGGAGCGGGCATGGTTGCGCTGGCGTCGATGCTCGGACAACAGCGGCTGCTGGCCGATCAGCAGCACGCCAATCCGCTGGCTCCGCGTGAAGGACATTTTCCCGCGAAGGCAAAGGCCGTGATCTGGCTGTTCATGGAAGGTGCTCCCAGCGCTGTCGACATCTTTGATCCCAAACCCGAATTGACAAAACGCGACGGACAGACGACGGACATTCAGGCATTCTTCGGCAACCCGGGACCGCTGATGAAGTCGCCGTTTTCGTTTCAGCAGTACGGAGACTGCGGGCAGTGGGTTTGTGAAAAATACACCAGCGTTGCCCGGCACGTGGACAAGCTGGCGTTCATCAAGTCGTGCTACAGCCAGTCCAACGATCATGTGCCGGCGATTTATCAGATCAACAGCGGCCTGGCTCGACCCGGCTTCCCGACCGCCGGAGCCTGGATCACGTACGGACTGGGAACCGTCAATCAGAATCTGCCGGGCTATGTCGTGATGGGAAACACCAAAGGCGCGAAGGGCGGGCCTCACAACTGGGGCTCCGGATTTTTGCCGACGACTTTTCAGGGCACACTGTTTCGTTCGCAGGGAACACCCATTCTGAACCTGAATCGCCAGCCGCGAGTCACCGCCGAAGATCAGCGGGCTCAGCTTGATTTCATGGCCGCGCTCAACGACCAGCACCTGTCGCGACAAAACGGCGACGTTGAGTTTGCCGACCGCATGCAGTCGTTTGAACTGGCGTTTCGAATGCAGACCGAAGCCACCCGCGTGGTCGATCTGTCGCAGGAAACGCAGGCGACTCACGCGATGTACGGCATCGACAATCCGAAATCGCGTTCGTACGGGTCGAAGTGCCTGATGGCGCGGCGGCTGGTCGAAAGCGGAGTCCGCTTTGTGCAGGTTTACAGCGACGGCGAATGGGATGCTCACAGCAATCTGACTCAGAACCACACCGATCACTGCGCCGCGACGGACGTGCCGGTCGCCGGATTGCTGACCGATCTGCAGGAACGCGGACTGCTGGATTCGACGCTGGTGATCTGGGGTGGTGAATTCGGACGAATGCCGATTTCACAAAACGGCAACGGTCGCGATCACAACCCCAACGGCTTCCTGCAATGGATGGCTGGTGCCGGCGTGAAGGGCGGCGTCAGTTACGGCGAAACGGATGAAATCGGTTACGCGGCGGTCGAAAACCGAGTCAGCGTGAACGACCTGCACGCCACGATGCTGCACCTGCTGGGAATCGACCACGAACGGCTGACGTGGTTCCACAACGGCCGCAACTTCCGACTGACCGATGTCGCCGGTGAGGTGATTCGGGAGATCCTTGCTTAACATCCGGTACTTCCATGTCGCTGCACATCCCGACGATCGACGACGTTCTTAAGGCCGAACCGCGAATCCGGCCGCACGTATCTCCCGCGCCGCTGATTCGGTCCTACGCCCTGGAAAAGGAACTCGGGCTTAGCGCCGATCGCCGCGTCTGGATCAAGGACTACGGCTGGACCCCGGTGGGATCGTTCAAACTGATGGGAGGCCCTCAACTGGATGGCCGCTCATCAGGACGAAATCGGTGACCGCCCCGTCGCCGCCCATTCGTCGGGAAATTTTGCTTCGGGAATCGCGTATGCCGGCATGCGGTTCGGCAAGGCGTCATCATCGTGATGCCCGAAACCGCGCGCAGGTTAAATTCGAACTCACGCGATCCTTCGGGCGCGGAAATCCGCACCTACGACATTTCCACCGACCATCAGACTCACGCCCGAGACCGCATCACGAAGGAAATCGCTGAACAGGAACGCGGCGTCGAGGCGTCTCCCTACGACGATCCGCATGTGATCGCCGGCAACGGAGTCGCGGCCGTTGATGGTGCGGGAACTGCGTGCTCAGGACCGCGCCATTTCCCATTTCGTCTGCCAGGTCAGCGGCGGAGGACTGATGGCCGGGCAGGTGCTGTCCATCGCCGAAGGATTCCCGGACGCAGCGATGATCGGAGTCGAACCGGCCGGCGCCGACGATTTCGGTCAGTCACACGCCGCGGGCCGACGCATGCGCATCGATCGACCCTCCAGTATCTGCGACGGACTGTTGTCGTACGATGTCGGCGAACACAACTGGCCGATTCTGCTCCGGTATGTCAGACAGGCCGTCGCCGTGCCGGATCTCGACACGCAGTCCGCCATGAAGTGGCTGTACCAACACCACGGTCTGAGAACGGAACCGTCCGGAGCCATCACGACCGCCGCGCTGCTGACGGGAAGGATTGATCCGTCCGGCGCTGGCGACATCGTGATCGTTCTCAGCGGCCGCAACGCTGATGAGTCAGCGTTCCGAAACTGGATCGATGCCGTGTAACTGTCCGCGTCACTCAAGCCAGGCAGGTCACGCCAGACCCGCGTCAAACGGAAATGCGGGCGACACAGAATTGTCAGCGACCAGAGGTTCCGAATGCTTTCGGATCGCGGCGTCGCAGACGGCATAACCCCAGTTCATCAGTTGCTGCTGCAGCCTGACGGGAGTCTTCTTCAGCCGTGTCGGCGTATTTGCCAGATTCAAAGTCTGATCCGCCGGCGCAGGAAGTGAATTCGCCAGTTGATAGTTGTCGATGTCCGTGCGAATGCCCCAGTACGCTCCGTTACGTGTGCCGTTGATGAACGAATCGATCAGTTGCCGTTTTCGAAGACTGCGGACCTGATTGTCGACGATGTCCAGAATGCGTTTTGAATGCCGAGCCCAGTCGCCGTCCGGTTCCGGTTCGGGCTGCATCTGTCCGCCGCCGTCGCTGACAAGGATCGTGCGGTATCGCTTCCAGACCGGTTCCAGGCCAAGGTTGTCGTAGACTCCGCCATCCGTCAGCACCAGCGTGTCGGTGTACGGCTCGTGCTGCAGTTCCAGGCTGGCGTCGACTTCAAAGTCACTGGGATCCACGTCGATCTCCGTCGGCGACAGAAATGGCGGAAACGCGGACGACGCAGCCACCGCCTGAGCCAGACTGATCTTCGGATTGTGAATCAGGCCGACTCGATAGTCGGCCAGGTACGGTCGCGACATGCGGACCAGCGATCCGGTTTGAACACTGGTCGCGTTGAACACGAACCGCGGACCCTGTGCGTCGGTGGGCAGATCCTGCAGCGTGGCGTCACCAAACAGCACATTCTGATAGTGGCCCACGACGCGGTCGCTCACGCTTCCCGGCAACAGCACGCCACTCAGAACCGAACCGGTATCGACGTTCGTCTTCGCCATTTTCTGCAGCGGCCCGATGACCAGTTCGGAGAGTCTTGCCGTTCGACCATTCGCGTCGAACTGCAGCCGGTTCCAGTTCAGACCCAGCACGCCGGCCACGATTGACCCGCCGGAGACACTGGAGACTCGCGCAAGTTTCGGCAGCAGACCCATTTCGTTCAGCCGGATCAATGCACCGGCGTGGAACAGCATCGCCCGGTAACCTCCGCCGGACAGGCACAGCGCCATGCCGTCTTCGGGCTCACGTCGCTGTTCGTCGTCCCGCAGCTGTGCCGGTTCGCGACCCGCAGGCTGCACTTGATCATTCGCCGATTTTGCCATGATGAATTCTCCTGTGCGGAAAGTTGAAGCGTGCGATCCCGACCGGAACACTCCGCCGACGCTGAACGCCGAAGCGCCGAACGAAGCCAGCGGACTTTACTTCTCCGCCTGATTCCGATCTCGACGCAGTTCGTTGCACTGTGGGCATCAGACTGCAACTCACGTTCCGGTCATCATACTCTGGAATCGCAACGGACGAACCCACGCGGCCCGGAATGTCGTCGGCGGTCGTTTCGCTTCAGCCCGTTCCAAGACCTCCGCGCACGGATTGCGATCGCGCGTGCCGGATCGGACCACGTGCCACAACCTCAGACCTAAATTCGCGCCACGTGTCATCTGGAGTTTCCGGGACGTGATACCATGCGAAATCGACGTTGCTCGTCCGACGACTGCGCAAAGACACGGCATGACACGTCGAACTGCTTCAGCCGCTGCAGTTCGGCTTCGGTAAACGGGACATCCAGCAGCGTCATGGATATCAGAGAATTCGCCTGAATCAGTTGTTCCAGCACCGGCAGACTCGAGGACGACACGTCTTCACCCTGAATCACAACGCCGGCAATCAGTTTCAACTGCAGCAGTCGCGATATGGAGTCATCATCGGCGTCGTACAGGCCAAACCACGACAACGGCCTGTTCGCTTGAATCGCGGCAATGCTGGCGGCTGTCAGTTGCCCGGAATGAAGCTCCAGGCCACCGATTCTGGTGCCTGCAGGCGTCTGCAGAAGTTGTGAAATTGCGGCATCGGAAACTCTGGTCCGCGCCACGGACAGGACTGCTCCAGCGGAGAATCGCAACTTTGCGATGGTGCCCATTGACGCGTCAGTGATGGACGTGTCTGCGAGATCCAGGCGCCGAAATTCGCTGATACCGGTCAGCTCAGCGATGCCGGCGTCAGTCACACGCGGGTTGTTGATGGTGAGATTCAGCGGCGCTAGTCGTTCCAGTCGAAAGCGCTGTTGTTTCAGCCAGGCGTCGGACACCCGTCCTGGTAAGAACAGAATCGTATCCTCGTTGCTGGTTCCGCCGCCTGCCAGGCTTCTGATGATTGACGCCATCGACGGTTCACCGCGGGATCGATAGTAGACACCGCCGGTGTCTTCCACGGGTATCGCAATGCCGCGAACCACTGACGTCCGATACAGCACGAACGAAACGAAGATCAGCACCAGGAAAACACAGATCGCCAGGATCCGTATCCGTCGATAACGGATCGCCCTTTCTGGCAGGTCTTTTCCGCAGACCCCAATCTCAGCACTTGGTGACGCGAGTTTCATAGACCCGATCCCGGCTGCTTTTCTGGTAAGAAATCCACAGCGGCACTCGCCGTACTGCACGGCGATTGCAACACCGTGCTCGCCGTGCTTTGACGTCGCCATCATGCATGTTGACGGCCGTGTTACCTTGAATCAAGCAACGGTCCTCCCGCTGCAAGGCAGCGTGAAACCAACCCGATACCTCGCTCTCCCGCCGTTAAACGGGAGGGCGAAGTGAATGCCTGTGGTCGACTGGAAATCCTGACATTACGCAAACAGGGATGTCGGAATGAGACCACTATTGCTTTCATCGGCAGGCATTGCTGACCCCGTACTTTCATCCGATTGAGGATGTCGCGGCATTTCTGTACAAGATTCGCCCAGCAAGCGTCATCCGACAACACGGAAGCCCGGAAACAACATCACATGCGAATTCTGCTGACCGCCGGACCGACTCGCGAGTATGTCGACGACGTGCGTTTTCTGTCCAACGCCAGCAGCGGCCGCATGGGATACGCGATTGCAGAAGCGGCGGTCGAGCGAGGTCACGAGGTCGTCCTGGTCACCGGACCGGTCGACCTGCCCGTTCCGCAGGGCGCGGAAGTTCATCACATTGAAACCACCGACCAGCTTCGGCAAACCTGCCTGGCGATTTTTCCTTCGTGTGACGGAGTCATCGCGACAGCCGCCGTCTGCGACTATCGCCCGCGCGAACGCGTCGCCGGAAAGATCACCAAGACCGGGCAGCCGATCATTCTGGAACTGGTCGAAACGTCCGACGTGCTGGCCGAGCTGGGGAGCCAGAAGAACGGCCGCTGGATCGTCGGCTTCGCTCTGGAATCGCAGGATCCTCGCACGAACGCCATGCGAAAGCTGCGGATGAAGCACTGCGACTGCATTGTGCTGAACGACACGTCAGCGATTTCGTCGCTGCGAAACAGCGTCGAAATCCTCAGCCCCGACGCCGAAACCATGGCGGAATTTTCCGGCCTGAAGACGGACATCGCCCGCCGATTGATGGAATTCATCGAAGACCGAATCGTCAACTGAACGCGCAGGGCTGGAATGATCTACGACGTCATTGTCATCGGAACCGGCGGCATCGGCAGTGCGGTGCTGTACGAGCTTGCTCGCCGGGGAGCGAACGTGCTGGGACTGGACCGGTTTCCTCCCGGCCACAATCGCGGCAGTTCTCACGGTCAATCGCGAATCATCCGGCGGTCGTACTTCGAACATCCCGATTACGTCCCGCTGCTGCACGAAGCCTATCGACTGTGGGACGAATTCTGCGAACGCCGTTTCGCGAACCTGCTGCATCGAACGGGGCTGCTTTACAGCGGGCAGCCAAACGGCGCGGTGATTCAGGGAGTCCTGAACAGTGCGAAGCAGCATCGGCTGACGGTCGAGCAACTTTCGCCGGCGGACGCCGCGGCTCGCTTTCCGGGATTCCGACTTCCTGATGATTCCGCCGTGCTGTTCGAAGCTGACGCCGGATATCTGCTGGTGGAAGAATGCGTGAAGGCGTTCATCGAGGAAGCCACGCGATTTGGTGCCGAAGCGAAGCACGGCGAAACGGTCATCGAGTGGTTTGCCGATCCCGGTCGCGTCACCGTCCGCACGAACTCGCAAGCGTACAAAGCCGAACGGCTGGTCATCACCAGCGGCTGCTGGGCAAACGATCTGCTGGCGGACCTGAAGATTCCGCTGAAGGTGATTCTGAAGCACCTGCACTGGTTTGAACCGGACGACGATCGGTATTTCGAATCGAACGGCTGTCCGTGCTTTTTCGTCGAAGCGCTGGACGGTTACTTCTACGGCTTTCCGACAGACGGCGTGAACGGAGTGAAGGTTGCCGAACACAGTGGCGGCGTGTTGATCCATGACCCGCTGACCATCGATCGGCGCGAGGATTCAGCCGACACGCAGCGGGTCAGCGAATTTCTGAAGCGACACCTTCCGGGAGTTTCCTCGCGCCGGCGGCTGCACGATGTGTGTTTCTACACCATGTCACCCGACGAACACTTCATCGTCGACCGTCATCCGCAACACGACAGCGTCTGCTTTGCCGCCGGAATGTCGGGACATGCATTCAAGTTCGCGTCGGTGCTGGGACGCGTCCTGGCGGAGCTGGCGATGGATGGGCAGCCGTCGCTGAATGTCGACTTCCTGAACCTGCGCCGGCCGGGACTGCAGCGCTGACACCGCAAATCAGCCATCCGCGCGATCCGCTGACGGACGCAACAACGCGCGGACTACGCGAAGAACTTCCTGATGGTCGCTTCGGGCAATGGTTTGGAAACCAGCGATCCGACAATCACGGCAACGGTCGATGCCAGCAGCATGGCCGTCACCGGCATGACTTCCAGCGGTTCCGATCCGATGGGGATGGCAAGCTGAAAGTCCAGATCACCGGAATTCACACCATGCACAAACAGCGCCAGCCACGTACCGGCGGCCGCGACAACACAGGCATACGCACCGAATTTTGTCAGCCGCTTCCAGTACAGCGACGCGAAGATCAGCGGAAACAGACTGGAAAATCCGCTGAAACACCAGACTCCCAGCGAAAACACATCGCCCAGTTGCATCATGCTGACGGAGTACGTCAACAGCACCACAGCGACAATAAACAGTCGTGTCACCAGCACCGTCGCTCTGTCGGACATCTGACCGCCGGAAGCAAAACGCTTGGCGATGTCGTTGGTAAACATTGTTCCGACGCACAGAAACTGGCTGTCCAGAGAACTCATAATCGCCGCCAGGACACCAGCCGACAGAAACGCTCCCAGCCATTTGCCGGACAAGCGGTCGGCCAGAAACGGCAGCACTTTGTTCTGGTCAGCGGCGGTGAATTTCGCCAGCGGAGGAATGGCCGCCTGCGCCACGTCGGTCGTTGCCCAGATGCCCAGCAGCACACAGGGTACCCACACCAGCATGATGCACAGCGGATGAGCGACCACCGACAGCTTAAATGCATTGGCGCTTTTTGCTGTCAGCCAGTGCTGGAACAGGTGAGGAAACATTCCCACGGACAGCGGGATGAGCAGATACGAAACGAACTCCGACTTCGACATTTCGGCCCGAGTCGTCTTTGAAACATCCACCTTCGCGGAGATCGACTGCATCTTCGCGATCAGCCCGTCGCCGGTTCCCAGCGCGTTGGCGATCACGAAAAATGTCACGATGCCCAGCACCATGAAGACCAGCGTCTGAAATGTGTTGGCCCATGCCGTGCCTCTCATACCGCCGAAGAAGACATAGATCAGCACCACGACACAAATGATCGCTGCCCCCAGCCCGTGAGGAATCGCCCGACGGTTGGCGGCAGCACGCCTTTGCTCGGGTCATTGATGTCGATCAGCTTGCCGGTGAAGAATTCCGGAAACGCGCCCTTCGTGAACACGCTGACAACCGTTCCGGCTCCCATGATCCCCGTCATGATGTAGACGATCACCATCGCCACCAGAATCGGAAACAGCACGAAGGAGATATTGCGGCTGTCCAGACGATCGCTGAAGTATTCAAGCTGCGTGGCGTAGCCGTACTTCTTTCCGAACTTCCACAACTTGACGCCCAGCACAAAGAAGCACAGTGAATGAATGATGCCGCTGGATGACGCCATCAGACCGTAAACGCCGATCCCGTGACTCCAGGATTCTCCCGTGGAACCAATCAGCGCGAACGCGGTCATGGTCGTGCCGAACAGAGACATCAGCAGCATGAACGGGCCGATGGAATGGCTGGCCACCTGGAAGTCCTTGCCCGTTCCGGCAAACAGGCGGGACGAAAACAGTCCCAGCGCCAGCAGCAATCCCAGATAGCCAACGATGACCACGATAGCTGCCTGGCCGGAATTCAATCCTCCCGAAGCCGCGGCCGGTGCCTGTGCGAGAAGCAGGTTCATGCCTGACCTCCTTCCGCGCCGTCGTCGGATTCATCCAGCGGCCAGGCGAATTTGGTGGCCAGAAACCACGTGAACGCGGCAGCCATCGAAACTCCGGCGTGATAAGCCAGCCCGATCGGCACGATTCCGCCGACCAGTGTTGCGTCGTCCCAGTACCAGAAGTCCTGGTGCAGAATGATGAGCAGAACGACCAATGCCCAAACGGCAACTTTCATCGTGATGAATTCCCGGGGGACTGTCTGTAGGGTGAGACGTGTGGTCCGTCAGTCGTCGTTTGATGAATGCAGATCGGCAACCGATGTTCGGCAGGACGAGGCTCCCGCTGAGCCGCACGTGCCAACGGACGCCCGATGCGGCAACAGCATGGCAGGAGAATCGCCCTGCCGATGACCGCACCTTTTTTATCCATCAATACTCGCTGACGAAGCACTGGCGGGGCAGGCTGACGTCACGTGGAAATCACCACGCGGGCAGTCAGCTTAACCGGCACCGACAGCCAATCAAGCGACCCCGATCGATTCCCTCGGCCGAAAACCCCCACGCACCGTGAACCCGCACGATTCATCCTGGGGCGTTCGGTCCGGCGCCGATTAAATCATTCAGGGAAGAACGGAAGCCCGCGCGCAACGGGTCGAATGAATGCCGACCGATCGTCGCAGGATCACGACGATTCCACGGCCGCTGCGTTCCGTCCGGCTCGTCGTCAATTGCGAATGCGACCGCGCGAACACGCCAGACTCGCCCCGCGATCGCATTTCAGACGCCGCGAACGGACTTTGGCGAGAAGTTCGGGATCAGTGGTCCCGCCGGACGATCACAGCGAATCCAGCCAGGCGATGGCCTTCTTTTCGGATTCCGTGGTCCAGCCTTCACTCAGCACCTTTTTCAGCACTCGCACCAGTTCGCGATCGCCGGCGACCGTTTTCGCAAGCGACGGGTTCTTTTTCAGCCCTTCGATGTACAGCTCCGCCACGTCATCCGCGTCGCTGTTATGTTTGGCGTCCAGGTACTCAAAAATGCGGCGGACGCGCGGCAGGTTCGAACCCATGTCCAGCAGACATTCTGCCAGTGCCGGTTCGTTCATGCGGAACGTGACGCCCAGGCCGCCGATTCGGCAGCGATTGACCACGAACGCCGGATCGTTCTCCAGGTACGTCAGAAATCCGTGAGACACCGGGTTGAACGAACCGGCCGCCAGTCCCACCTTGGAGATATTCATGGAAAAGTCGATTCCCGACAGCCAGTTCACCGGGTCGAACGTAAAGCCGTGTTCCAACTGCCGAATTCCCTTCGGCCATCGCACCGCCGGCGAACCAAACGTATGAACAACACGGCCCTGGATCCCGGACTTCCCGTCGACCGCCGCAATGGCCTGAAGCACGTTGCTCAAAATCAGGCAGCCCTGGCTGTGAGCGAACACTTCCGCACTGCGATGCTCCGGTCTTCTCATCAGTCGAAACAGAGATACCTGAGCGGGATTGCGCCCGAGCGCATTCAGAATGATCTGCTCAGAAGTCGCCTGGCGGAAGATCCTGCCTACGGCGACTCGGTTTGACGCACTCAGCGATGTCGGGCCGTTGAACTGATCCTTGTCTCCGAATGCCTGCATCAGGTCGCGAAACACCCCGCTGCTGCGGTTGTAAACGCCAACGACCGGACACATCTGCATCAGCGACAACGCCAGTGCCGACGCCGCGTGGTCCTGACCGGAATTCTTCATGCCATTGATAAAGATGACGCGCCGATTGGGAGAAAACCAGGCCGTCTGCGCCGCGGCTTCCTGATTGATGTACGTGGTGACCTGGCCGTCTTCGGCCGGAATGACGGCGGTTTGTGAATCGGTCGCGGCGCCTGGCATGAGCAGCGTCAGTCGTTTGCCGGAACACAATACAGAACACCGGCAGAACTCAAGCGACAACCGCCGGCTAACCGGTTGGGCCTGGAGTTTCTGCCTGCACAAAATTCGACGTGACGGGTTCCGCTGCCGGAGGACGTGCGGACTTTCAAATTCCAACGCTCACCGTCACGTCTTCGAACAGACACTGAACATGCGCACTGCGATCGTGAAGCCACAGCGCCGGGGCGGGAACGTGTCCGGGCCGCGTGTCCTTCCGGTCAACTCGCGGACCACTTCGCAATGGAAGTGCGAGCACCCGTTGAACCTCCTTCGCAGGAGTTACGGAAACGTAGGACACGAAGGCGAAACCAGAGTGCCGGCCGACTCGCGATCCATGCGTTTTGCCGCGAGACAGGTGGGATTGAACGACTTGTTCACTCGCCGCAATCGTCGGGAAAACGAGCAAACCGTGCCAACCGGACATCCTTGCCCCGATGCAACGCGGGACGTTAGCGGATTACTCACGCGATCAGGATTTCCTGACGTAAGGCATCTGGGAGACGGTGGTCGTGTCGAGTCAGCGAAATGCACCCTGTACGATGGGACTCCGATCCGTCGCTGCATTTCGACAGGATAGAGTCCCGTCGTGGCCCTGAATGATCCAGGATATCCGGTGGCGTGAGCCACCGGTCGGGCAGCAGCGTTTGCCGACCCCAAGCCCCGAGGTTGGCACAGCGTCGTGCACAGTGCTTCTTCGCTCAGGAACCCACTGGCACAGCAGTGCCACACGACTCTTCAATTCCGTGCTGACAAAGCAGGAGGTTCCTTCGCGCTGCGAAACCCGCGACCAGCGATTCCTCACCAGCCACGGTTCCCGGTCACTTCAGGCGATCAGACTCCCGTATTCCGTTCGGCACGGGATTGTCAGGACAGCCACACACCGCAGACTCGAGCGTCATTTCCCGTCCGAAGGCAGGTCGACGCGATGCTTCACCAGCCGTTCCCAGTCAAATGACCCGGACCCCGGATCATAGGCATTGAACAATTCTGTCCGGTCAATCAGGAACACAGCCCGGCGTTCCCAGCCGGCGTCATTCTGATGATCTCCATCGCCGTCAGATCAGACCACATCCGACCACCCACACGAAAGACTGTGCTGTTGGGTTCCGGCAGTGCTTCAAAGTAGGCGGCTGGTACCGTAGACAATGAAGCAGTTGCTGACGGTTGTCGTGTTGTTCATGATTTTCGACAGCAACTGATGCTTCTGCATGGTTGTTCCGGATATACACCACCGGCAACACCGCGATGATACGGCCGGTCACCGACTTCCAGCCAGTGCCGGTTGGTGCCGGGATCAACGCCGGTCGTATATGCGGAACCTTCGCCAGCCCGGTTGATGAATGGTCCTGCAGGCAGATCCAGCCCCAGACGTCTCAGCAGCGTCGAATCACCGCCGTTTTCGGAACCGACAAACGTGTTCATGTGGTTGAATGACCGGAACGGACGGCTGTTGGGAGTCCCCGGAATCCAGAAATTGGCGACCTGTGGTGTCGGCGCTGTTGGATCCCAGCTTGTCACCAGTCCATCACGTTCGTTGATGAATTCGTGCCAACGGTCGCGGACACTCAAACCAGGCGTCGCATCAGTTCCGTCAAGCGGCGCCAGCCCCGGCAGAAACGGACCATCTTCCGCACCGTTTTGCGGTGCTGCATCCGCCAGGACCGGAGCGGTTGCGAAATTCGGGTCATCGATCAGTCCGGCATAGACTTCCCGATGACGAATCATGTTGGGATTCAGTTTGCCGGGAAGTCGGTTCAGGGCCAGATAGTTGCCCAGCATCCGGTTCACGCGAGACGGTACTTCGACAAACTGCAGCAGTCGATACCAGCGGTTGTCCTCCGCCGATTCAATGGGACGCGCGGGCATCAGATCCGTGAAGTCCGGCATCAGAAACATGGCTGCCGCATTGGACAGCAGGTTCGGATCAGACACCGCGTCTCCCACCTGCTGGTAGGAACCAAGCCTCATCCGGTCCAAACGCTGAGTCAGCAGGCTGGGACCAATCACCGGAAGATTCAGCAACTCACCGGTTGATGCATAGTCGCGATCAAAATGTGGCTGCCAGAGTGTGAACGGATTTGCATCTGACCCGCGCACGGTCGGGTCAACAAGGTTGCCGGAATTGACTCCGAGCGAATCACTGATGATCCCTCCGCTGTCACCCTTGACCGTATTGAAACGATGCGGCATGGCCACGGGAACTGCTGCGGTCTTCGGCTGCGTCATCAATTGTCGCGAAACGGCGAGTGTATCGTTCAGCGGTTCCAGCCGCTGAGTGCTCTTCAGACGTCCGACACCCTTGTGATCGTCGGCTGGATCAAAGACCTGAATCGGCGGTGCTCCGTCGGTCAGATTGAAATCCGCCAGCATCACGCGAATTCGGTCAACTTCCACCCACGGGTTCTCCACCAGTTCATCAAGAGCGGGCATATTCGGATTCAGCCGGCGCTGCAGAACCAGATCGAATCCGAACGTTGTGTGATCGGTGGGTGGTGCGGCATCGAAGCCGATTGTCTGCCCGGCGGCATCCTGAAATGGCTGATTTCCGGCATAAGTCGGCACGGAGAATCCCACGGTCCCCATAAAGTTGCCGCCGGTCACTTCAAACCGGCCGACATGAGTCGCGTGCAGAACATCAATGTCCGTTAAAGCGTCGGTCGCGCCCGGAGACGACGAGTCCGCGACGCCAGGAACATCGGGAGCAATCAGTTCAAAGTTCCCGTCAAACGAGCCACTGACAGGATTGCCCAGGTCCACAAAGAACGCACTGGTTTGTGTGCCGTTCAGGCCGGAATCGCTGGCTGCGGAAATGGTGAACCGTCCGCCGCCATCGATAACGTTTTCCGCGTGTTCCAACACGGCGATCGATGCCGTTAGCGCCGAAGGCAGTGCGATCGTGGATCCGCCAGGATTAACGCGATCGTAACGTGCGAGCCGCCACAAGGCTGTCGCTGCCGTTGTCGATGTCGTCTGGAGCGTCCAGAGGCATCGGCAGCATGTTCTTGCAGTTCAACGAACAGAAAATCGCGAAGGCCCAGCTGATCGTCGTACGGAGTGGCCTGATGGTCGCCCGCACTGATTTCCGGCGATCGGATTCCCAGTACTTCGCTAAACGCCAGTTGTTGTCCTTCCACACCGAAAACCACACCGCGATCGAAAGCATTGTCTTCCGCTGGATAGAGTCCGTTCTGAGTTGCTGCGGCATATTCTGCGTCCGTTGATACTGCAGCGATGAAGCCGTCATTGGTCACTGGGTTGTCATCCAGGTTCCAGCCGTCTCCCAGATTCTTGTCTATATTCAAAACGGGTAATGAGACATTGTCGGAATCCATCGCATCCACCAGGTTGACCGCGAACTGAGCCTATATGCCGAAGCTGGAGCATGAGTGTAGAGCGACGTTCCAGTGCCCGCGTTGGGATCATTCGGTTGTGTGTAGTCGCGGATTTCATTTCCGCTGGCGGCAATTTCCGCTCCGCCGATTGTGTATAGCAGCACGTAGATATCACGAGCGAGTTGCTGTCGATCGGGTGGCGAGCCCAGAATTCCCGCTCTCCGAAGGTGTTCGGCGGGAAATTCGGCAGGCTGACCGGCGGTATAGGAGGAATCGTATTGATCGCCGTGACTCCCGCACCCTCCACGGTCGCGTCCGGATGTTCGGTCAGCGGACGGAATCGCATGCCGGCTCGCTGCAGGTGTAGGCCAGAAAACGAGGCGTGCCTTCTCGCGGAGTCTGGCGTTGCGATCCACGTCCAGAATGTGATTGACGCTCAGTGGAAGCTGACCAATCAGGTTCCGCACTTCGCCCGGTTCCACGGTCGTCCGACGAACCTGCGGCCGAAACGATCAAGCGTGCTATACGGCTGAGCAATTCCAAACCGCGGCGGGAACCCAACAGCCCGTCACCGTTGCCGAAGCCGTCATTGTCGGTATCAGCACCGTCGGTGTCCGCCGTCCATTCCCACCATCGCGGCCCGTCGTCTCCGGCCTGGCGCGGGACCACTGTTCGTACGCTGTATGGTCCCAATTCTCCGACTGGTGATCGGCCCGTACCGCAGAGAATGACTTAACGTTGTGAACCGATCGACCGGCCTGAGTCAGCGGTATCACTGAACGTAAATGGGTCGAGATCACTCAAGCGGCTGCTGATTTCACTTACACCCTTATCCGCAACGTCGGGCAGGTGCCCCTGAATCAAGTCCTGATATCCGAACATCTGGTCGTCGGGACGCAGCGTTGCATCCTGGTCCACGATCATTTCCAGCGGATCGTCAAGAGCCGCGTCGAAGAACGGCAGCGTCACCAGGTCATCGGGAGTCCCATAAGCCTGATCCGGTCCCATCAAATAACGCGAATCATTCAGCGCGCCGGAGCGAGACTGCCAAGCAGGCTGTAACCGGTATACAATAGCCGACGAAGGACTGCTGCCCGCGCTCCATGACTAGATTCGGAACGCGCACGTCGTTGCCCAGGGTTGTCCTCGTCCCGGAGTAATCCAGCGGATGAACGAACCCTTTGACACGCCCGGTTTCCGACGCAGCCACACCTTCCAGCACATCCGCATTGTCATCGTATCCCTTCTTGCCAACTTTCGGCGCCACCGATCATCCGCACGTCGAAGTTGATGAGCCCCGTTGCATCGGTGGCAATGTCACCAGAGCGACCAGGGCGAGGCAGCGAAGCAATGGTCCGTCCGGCATTGAAACGATGGTACCAAAGATACTGTCTCCCCAGCGGGCCTTCAAAAACATCTGTAGTCGCCCGCCCCTTCAATACGGCCTGTCAGCAGCCAGTTCAGTTCCATGTTGGCCTGTTGCTGACGACTCACGGGTTCGAACCATACCAGTCGGTGAATTCCGTGCCGGCGTCCGAACATCAGCGCTGCCCAATATGGACTGATTTCGTTCGGTCCGAGTCCCTGGTTCGACTGGGGAAACCAGCCCGTTCAGCATGACGGTGCCAACCTGGCCGGGAACCGTGTTATTTCGAGCCAGTCCGGATATATTGCCGTGGATGTTCAGATCAATCAGGCCGTCCAGATCCAGGATAGTGAACGAATGCAGCGTGACGAAATACTCGCCGTTCGCGGTCTCCTGCACCGGATAGTTGAAGTCCATCCGGGGATGCCTTCACGGATTCCGTCGCCGTTGTCGGAATCCAGTTCAAACTGAACCGTTCCCGAGCCCCCGGTCGTTGACCGGGCGATGCCCTGTCCAGACACTCCAGCTTCGGCCAGAAATCGGGCTAAGCTGGTGCTGCCGGCTGTCACGCCCCGCGAACGCCTTCATTGGGTCGGAACGGAAACTCACCGCTGGCAAGCGGCAGCGAAGCAATCAATGCTTGCGTCGGCGGGTCGCGTCACATCCAGGTACCGAAACACGGGCGTGCCGTCGATGCGGTAGCCGCCAATGTGTTCCGGGTGGAGGGGCGAAACGATCGGAACCGGTATTCGGGATGAGCCGTGTGGTCGTACCAGTCAAAGTCCGTCGGCACATTGGGTGAACCGTCAGCGGGGTCGCCGTTGAATTGTGCGGACTTCAAATACTGCGGACGGAAGAATGACGGAATAATGACCGGAACGCGTTCATACCGGGGCACCGCGGCGGCTCCGTTGTCACGAATCGCAAATCCCTTGTAGGCGACGAACAGGCTGTTGATGTCCGGGTACGTGTAGTCAACGTCCGGTTGAGGGACCGCATCCGCAATTCAAAAATAGTCTCGACCGGC
The DNA here is from genome assembly GCA_041398785.1 of Planctomycetaceae bacterium. NCBI lineage: Bacteria > Pseudomonadati > Planctomycetota > Planctomycetia > Planctomycetales > Planctomycetaceae > Planctomycetaceae bacterium. The sequence goes on from JAWKUA010000017.1 coordinate 96,759, forward strand.
AGTGACCTGATCTTCCGTAAACCCGGTCGGCGACAGTGGCGATGGATAGCCGTACGCAGCAAGAGCGTCGACAAAGTTCAGGCGATTTTCCAGAACCGTTGTCCAGGCATCTTCGGTGCCGTCGAAATCAAGGTCATCCACTGCCGGGAGACCTGTTGTTATATCGTAAATGACGTGAACCCCCGTGCCAGTGTGAGGCGCCAGGTCGCTGCCGATCTGGTTTCGCAGGATCGAATGGCGATTCGTGGGACTCCAGACAATGCTGGCCTTCTGGCGGTTGTTGGCGCCGACGATCAGTTGTTCCATTGCCCACGGGAACGGATCGTCCGTCTCACTGACCGCCGCCTTCGCCGCTTCGGAAAAATACTCCGCGGCCGCGCGTTCCTGAGACGAGAACGTCAGAAAGAACATGCCCGTAAACGCCAGCAGCCCCAGCAGCGCCAGGACAATAATCAGCGTCGAACCACGGCGATTCGATTTTGTGACAGGCAGTGATTTTTTGTGGAAGCGTTTCATAGTCACCGGCTCCTTGAAACCGGACGCGGCCCGCTCGATAAAGAGCGATGGTTCACGGCAGAACACCTGAACCCAATGATGTGTATTCAAGCGGAATGTTCCGTCCCAACTTTTCATCCTCCCAATTTGGAAGGTCCAGCGCAGCGAGGGGACGGAGCACGCCGTGTCTTCATTCCTGAACCAGTTTTGACACGATCCTTGAATTCGTATTCCAGCCCCAGTTCCCTGGCGATGGCAAAGGCGACCGCTTCTGCGTTATGCTCTACGTCTTTGTCCGAAAATCGCAGGACGGTCCATCCCAGCAGTTCCAATTTGCGTTGACGTTGCAGATCGCTTTCTGCGGTCGCGTCGTGATACCCACCATCGATTTCCACGATCAACATTTTTGCGACGCAGGCAAAATCAACGATCCAATTCTCGATTGAATGCTCGCGACGAAACTTCAGTCCGCATACTTGCCTGGCACGAAGAACGCTCCACAGCAAGCCTTCGGACCGTGTTTGATTCTGACGTCTTCGTCGCCGAAAACTCGTCGGCGACTGCCGATTTGACTGGTTACTCACGGCCGACATCCCCACACTCGTATCTCGCGCCCCTTCCTGAGTGACGTCAAATATTCTTCTAACGTAATTTTGATCCTGGCATCCGCCTAACCCTCCCGCTGTGCGGGAGGGTCGCCGATCAAGCGGCGTTCAGCCGATTGATCCAGGGGAGGGCCGACTGCACTGACTGCCAGTGCAACCGCGCGGTCAGCCCTCCCCTCGCATGATTGGCTACACGCCGATCATCCTCGACCCTAGTATCTTCCGCCGTGCGGGAGGTCAACGATCAGCCGGCGTTCAGCCGACCATCCTCACCCTCCGCGCGCGGAGAGGGTCGCCATCAACCGGCGTTCCAGCCGGTTGATCCGGGGGCCGACTGCGCCTGACTGCCAGAGCAACCGCGCGGTCAGCCCTCCTCGCATGATCGGCTAAACGCCGATCATCCTCGACCTCCCGCTGTGCGAGAGGGTGAAAATGTCCACGGGCTGTTGCCTGTGGATCGATAAGTTCACCACTCGCGGATTCAGATCAGTGCAAGGCACACCTGATCCGCTGGCACGATCACTCTGTCAGTTAGAATCAGCGACAGTTGACGAATTGATTGAGAATTCTGATCAGAAAGCGAATCGTCAGCCGCACAGACTTCAGCGGCCGACGGTTGTCGACGATTCCCAGACCAACGTGCTGGGAGCCAACTCCGCGACACCCGTACTTCAGAGATCCGCTTGTCAGGAACTCTGGGGAAGTTCGGAGGAGTAGCTGCCGACGTGCCATCTACGACACAGCGGTAGGCAATCTGGAATTTCGGTTCAGGAATTTCATCGTATTGAAAAGCACCATCCGATGCCGTCGCACCGCTACCGTCCACCCACGGAGCAAAGACGACTTGTCCGGCGGTATAGTTTGTCCCAGCCGTCCAGTACCCAAGGTTGTTCGGTGCCGGAGCAAACGGCGACGACGGTCCCGGCGGAGTATCATTCTGCCTTGGCGGATCGAACGCGTACGCGATGTACGGCGGCTGCGATTCGGCGATTTCCAGCGTCCCGCTGCCGTCCACGTCGCGGGTCACGCCGCTGTGCCCGTGTCAAAAATATGTGGCAGCTGGCGGTTTGCAGCGGGAACTCCGAACCGCCTGACAGCGGTCCATAACTGAACTCGCCCGGCGTTTGAACCAGTTCCATGAACCTGCAGGCTGCGGCGAATGTGATAGTCACCGACATTGCCCGTTGCGATGGCCGACGTCAAATCGCCGTAACCCGGCGTGACGAATCGTCCCAGCCGATCGTCCCAGATTTCCACCTTCAGATCATGCACATTGGTCAGCAGCAGGTCTTCGACTCGGCGAGCACCGCCGCGGCCGTTTCCGGTCGCGTCCCGGTATTGTTCGACAAGACCGACCGACGGATTCAGGTTCAGCGGAGTCCCCGCGACATCCATCGGATTACCATTGCCGATCAGTCCTCCGCCCGTCGATTCAAACCGGCTGGGAGCAATTGGATAGTTGAAGTCAATAAACGACGTTTCCGCCTGCACATACCGGCCGATGAACTGCGCTGTCAGCGCGTTGTCATGTTCCCGCGAACATCCCGTGACCGGATTGAATCCAAAACGAAACCGCGGATTGCCCAGCGGAGTGGTTCCTCCGCCAAGCGTCGAATTATCCAGCGAATCCACGCCGATGAACTGCACATTGGTTGGCAGGTTGAGCGTAAAATTCACCGGTATCCCGGAAAAATCAAAGTGCCGCCAGAAGTCGTTGATGGGAATGACGTTCCACGACGTTGGCGGTGAGGTACCAGCCGGCAGGAAGAAATAGTCGGGATCACCGGGGTTGATCTGATCAATTGCTCCGGGGTTGCCAACGAAGTAGAAGTGCCCCCCGTTGCCGGCACCAAGTCCCAGATCGGGATCCGACTCGTCGATGAAGTACGGATGGTCACCGATCGGCGGAGGTCCCGGCTGACCGGTGCTGCGTGGTTCAACGCTGTAGTCCTGACCGGCGATCGGCAGCGGATCACGCAGCAGGCTGACTCGCCGAATCAGGTCGCCGTTGCGGACAAACAGGCTGATTTCCGCCGCACGCGAACTGGCGACGCCGTTCGTAAAGATCTGACCATCGTCCGCTTCGGGCTGGTTCGGGTTGAACCGAATCGTTGTCCGGCGATCTTCGTTCAGTGCTTCCGCGAGCGCGTCGTACAGCAGCTTGCTGGCGCCGAAATACGGGGACTGGTCCGTGTTCTCGACCAGATTATCCGCGTTCACCGTAAACTGAATGATGTCGTCCAGACCGCTATAGGGATCGTTGGTGGAAATATAAATGTAGCCGGCTCGATTTCCGAATGGCGTCGGCGATGTGGAATTCAGTTCTCCGGGGTAATAGGGAAACGGATATCGGTTCGTTCGTTTGGCAAAGTCGGCTCGGATGATTGTCGTCAGCGTGCGCGCCCGCTGGTCATTCTCCGAGATGCTGCGCTGCTTGCTGACGCTGTTGGTTGCCATCGAAAAGATGCTGGTGAACATAGTCATCATCAGCAGCACCAGCGCAACCGAAACCAGCATTTCGACGAGAGTGAATCCTCGTCGAAGGCTGCCGGCCGGCGAGTGTTGACGTCTGACGCGGTTCATAATTCAGCCTTTTGATGGCCCGGATTCAAAATCAGAATCCGTCCGGAATGTTGCGTGATCCCATCGGATAGATATCCACAATCCCCGTCGGGAACATGGCACCGGCGAACGTGCCGCTGCCGTTCAGCGTACTGTCATCGATGAAGTCAGTTCCCGCTGCTTCGCGAATCGCTGTTTCGGTTGTCACGATGTAATCGTAGGTGTCCCAGGGAGGTCCCGTCGCCAGCAGAGGCTTCGTCTGGACATCCTGAATTCGGTACCAGACACCATTCAGGGCATCAAAGATGAATTTCCCCTTGCGAATATTGGGCTCCGTTCCGTCGGTCGCGTTTGCGACAAACACCTGATAGCTGCTGACTCCCGGAGTGCCGGCCACGAACGTCGCCGGAAACATGCGTTCGTCGGCCGGGTCGACGCCGTTGGCGAACCGAACGATGACGTCAATACTGCGAGCCAGCCCGTCACTGCGGCGACGAACGTTCAGCATCCACGTAAACTGATTCTCACGATTGGACTCCAGCCGGACCATACTGACCAGCGGTGTATCCGGAATCAGATCGCCGTCCGTGTCGAACAGAAACTCATTCGGCAGGTACCGGAAATCGGCGATGCCATTCTGGTCGTAATCGCGATCGATCGTTCCGTCCGCATTGGTATCTTCTGACCAGTACACGGAATTTGTGCCCGTATCCAGGTACGTCAGCGGGAATGACTGCGAGATATTGCTGTCTTCATTGAAAATCACGATTCGGTAAACACCGGGGTCCGGAATCAGCAGATTGCCGCCGCCGTCAACGGGCGTCAGCAGGTCTGATGTGGGTACCTGGCTGAGATCCAGGTCCGAACTGAGCTGAATTCCAACGTAACCGGTTCCGTTGCTGATTAGTTGAGCGGCGGAATCCTTGATGGCGGCTTCAATCTGAGTCGTCCAGCCGTCGCCCTGCTTCGCCAGTGTCGTGCCCAGAACCTGGAGTGCTCGATAATGTGCTGCAGTCGCCGGAATGAACGGTGCGCCGACGCTGCCGTCAATATCCCAGCCCTGAACCATGTGCAGCCCTCCGCCATGTCTGGGGATGACGGGTGTCAGCAGTCCGGTGGGATCGTTTCCGAACAATCCCGCGTAGCCAAACTGTCCGTCGGCCACGTGAGTGTAGAAACCAGCCGGGTCGACGATGTAGTTCCGAGTCGCCGGAAAGCGAAAATGTTCCGTCAGCAGATCCAGGCTGCCGGCAGCCGGTCCGGCCAGATAGTCACCGTCCGGATCAAAGATCAGCCCCGGCTGCATGTCCAGCAGAGTTTCCACGTTGTACTTCGTGATCGCTCCGTTGGTCAGTTGCGTTGCCTGGATGGACCGCAGCATCGATATCGGAAACAACACGGCGACCGACGTCACGCCGATGCTCATGATCATCAGCGACATCAGCACTTCCACCAGCGTCACGCCGTGACGGGCATGAGCAGCGGGATTTCGGTTCACAGAAGTCGGCTGTTTCATGGTGCCACATCTCCGGTTTCTGCAAAACGATACGGATCATCGGCCAGCCCGTCGGGTTCCGCAAAGTTGCCATCGTTGTCGATATCAACCGGATCATTCAGATCAGGCGCCCCGCCACCGAATCCCACATAGGAATTGATTTGGTTGATGGAAATTCCACCGGTCTGAGTGAACACGCTGACCATGCGGCGGTCTTTGACGATATGCGTATCCGACAATCCCAGCCAGGCGGTTCCGCCCGACGCCAGGTTCGGATCGATTTCATCCATTGGAATGAACGGCAATCCTGCAGCGACGGCCGAATCAAAGGCATTCAGTGCCACCAGCGGAGCAACGGCTCGTGACGCCGCAATGCCATTCACATACTGCTCCTTCAGAAACAGCGAATCTTCCGAATCGCAGACATAAAAGTGGAGCACGCCCGCGGCCGCCGCGTCGCCGATCACATTGCCTCGCGGCGAAAACACGATGTCCATGTAGCCGGAATAATTGCCGTTGCCGGTATTGGCCGGACGCCAGATGTCGGGAACTTTGGAGCCGTCCAGGTCGATCACCGTGCCTTCAGGAAGAATGGCCGGATCCTGTGGCAGAATGCGGGCCGGCAATTCAATTTCATAAGTCAGATCGCGGTGAGCAATCGTGTCTGTTGGATCGCCGGGATCGGCATAGGGAATCTGCAGGATCAGAAGCTGGTCATCCGCCGGAGCAACCGTGGTGTCGATCAGCGATGTGTCGATCGGATACCAGTTGCCAGTCGGTCCCTTCGGGATGCGGATTCTCAACCCGTCGACCAGCCAGCCGCGACGTTTCAGATTCCACCAGCCGGGGTTATTGAATCCATGCACCAGCGTCACGTCGGCACCGGGAGCCGTGCGTTCCAGATTGATGCCGCTGGAATTTTCCGGTGATCCCCAGGTGCCTCCCGGAGCAATATAGGCCATTGTCGAAATTGTCCGGCTGACCGGAGAAGGACCGGCAGCGACTCCACCCGGCGGCGGTTCAATAAACAACCGGACTCCCCGCGGTTCCTTGCTGTAGATCGCCCGGTCGCGAGCACCCGCCAGAAAGGACTGAACCTGCAGTGCTCCATTCCGCACGCGATCGGCGTCCCGGCTGAACTTGACCGTCGCCAGCGTGATTGACGCCAGAATCAGGACGATCGAAATCACGACCAGGATTTCGATCAGCGTATACCCGGAACGCCGGACCACGCACTGGCGGTTGTGAATGGAAAGCCGTCTCATTATCGCCGACCTCCCATCCGCCGATTGCGGTTACTGATATTGTCTGATAGCTGATCGATCAATCCGGCTGGATCCACTGGATTTGGGCTTGCGGCTGTTGTTCCCGCATACTGTGCGAGGTTGCCGAAGATGCCGGCGCCGGCGTTGAAATCGTTGGGTTCCCGCAGCCCGAGCCGTTCATCAGGCCCGGCGGAAATCACCAGCGGCGCGTGGTACGTATCCGGCGTGTGATACTTGGCTTCGTTGAATTCCTGCGTCAGATCGATGCCCATGTTGATGTACTTGGGATCTTCGATGAACGTGTACAGGATGCCGACGGGATCATCCGGATCAACCAGCAGCAGATCTCGCTGCGTCACCGGATTGCCAAGCGAATCCAGAATTGGAACAGACTGAGGCGGCAGACCCTTGAAAATCAGGCCGGCATAGTCGCGTTCCGTATTGGTGATTTCGCGTCCCTCTCCGTCGACGATGCCGTCGATATTATCAGGGACCGGATCCACTTCTGTCGGATCATTCGCATTGAAAAAATCCGGTGCGAACGGATTGGGAGCTGTGGGATCAATCAGACGAGTTGGCCAGCGATACCACCTCAGCGGATTGCCCCAGGCGTCGAGGAATTCCGGGAGGCCGTCTTCGTCGATGTCACCGACTTCGGCCGAGGTAAATGAATCCGCATCAACGGGCGACGAACCAAACGTGCCCGAGGAGATCAAAGTGAAGTACAGCAATTCCGCGCTTTCCGACGAATGCACATCTTCACTGGTTGCAGCCGTCGCTTCGTAGGCCTGATGTTTTGCGTAGTTCTCACTGACCCGCGTATTGATCTGAGTGATTGTCGGATTTGCAGTGCCTTCATTGACAAGCTGCGTGCGAGCAATCGGGTACGCCTGTTTGCGATACACAGATCCCGGCAACCCGGTCACTGTATCGGAGACTGCTGCTGACAGGCCGGGACCTGTCGGAGGTGTATCGAACCCGGCGACCAGTTCCACATTTCGCTGAGGAAACTCAAACCGGAACCCGGCCTTTCTTGCCAGCAACAGAATGGCGGGCGGTGCCTCGTCCGGATGCTGTTCGAAATAGTCAAACCGACCGTCAATCTGCCGCAGCAGCAGCACGGTGCCGCGCACATAGTCATCGCGACGGCTGCCCTTGAAGGCTCGATCGAACGCTTCAATCCGCTGTTCCAGCAGGCGGTTGACTTTCAGAATTGTGACCTTGGTTGCCTCTTCTTCCGCCTGCTGAACAACGCCCGCCATCACCACGAATGTCAGAGACATCAGGATGGCAATAACCGCCACGACCATCAGCAGTTCCAGCAGAGTAAAACCGCTGCGCCGTCGATGAATGGTGATTTGTGGTGTTGACATGATTCCGCCTACTGGCGAGAGAAACAGGGAACAGGCAAGCCGCAGGGCACTAGCCCCGGTCTTGGTCGCAGCAATCAGGGGCTAGTGCTGCGTCAGGCATGAATCGATGGGTCGTGTGCCACTGGCTGTGCCAGTGTTTTCAAAGGTGGAGGACACTGGCACAGCCAGTGGCACACATCAAAGCACGATGGACAGGGCACTGGCCGCCTTGCGGCTCGCGGATGAATAATGAACGTTATGGCCTCAGGCGCCTCACCTGGGCAAAGTTTGCAATGTTGTCGCGTTCAAGTGGACGGTTGGAAAAATCCACATCACTGGAATAAACCGGCGTGCTGTGAAATCGGTCCAGGACCTACGGTAAAGGTGGGCGGCCTGATGTCGAAGCCGAACTCACCGTCGATACCAGGTGAAAGGATCTGATGGAATCACGTTTCAGAGGTGTCTTGCCGTCGCCATCCACATAGAAGTTCAGTGAACCATCAGTCTTGGAGTATCCCTGACCATTGTTGGATGACACGAAGTGGTACGGCGTCTTTTGTCCGGACAGCGGATCGACAAATTCGTACATTCCGTCATTGTCAGTATCAACGAGCGTCCAATATTGAAGCCGCGTAATATGGCCCTGGCGAGTTTCGCCAGTCAGCACGAAGGGATTGATCGGGATTCTTTGAGAACCCCGTAGCGCAGGAGGCCCATTTATCGCTGGCATCGCCGTTGCCATTTATCACGATAACATTCCGCCGAGAAAGAACACCAGGCATTCGGAACTGTCCAGGAACAGTTCGTCCGTTGTATCTCCATCTTGCCATTGAAATCATTTGTTCCAGTGAATGAAAACTATTCGGCCAAAGACGCCTCAACCGCGTGCGATACTCCGCCTGCCACGGTGTCGTCGACGGATCTCCGTCAACACGATGGCACTCCATGGCTCATAGCCAAAATCATTCTTGAAGCTGGCGATCGAGGTTTCCAGGCGATTTATCTCTGCCGACACTTCTGCCTCGTAACCCTTCCGCAACACTCCCTGAATCGTTGGAATGATCAGTGCCATCAGGATACCGATGATGACGATGACGACCAGCAGTTCAATCAGTGTGAAACCGTCGCGACTTCTTCCGGAGCGGCTGGTTTTGAATGTCGATCTTCATTATGAGAGAGCTCCGTCAGGATACGGGGTTCAGATTGATGAGTGCCACTGGCTGTGCCGGTGTTTTCCTGAGCACAGAGCACTGGCACAGCCAGTGGCACACATCAATTTACGATGGACAGGATACTACTCGGTTCCCGCCACCCGCCTGCGCGAGTGCAGGCTGCGCGGGGATGCCGGTTGTGTACTGTTCCCGCCTACGCGGGAATGACGGTGATGTAAGTGCCGCCGGAACCTACTGCTTTGTCAGGCGTGGACCGATGGGTCGTGTGCCACTGGCTTTGCCAGTGTCTTCAGGGGCAGAGGCACTGGCACAGCCAGTGGCACACATCAAAATACGATGAACAGGACACTACTGGTTCCCGCCTGCGCGGGAATGACGGTGATGTACTGGGTTCCCGCATTCGCAGGAGAGGGACCATTATGACGGGGGATTATGCCAGGTCGTTCAGCAGCTTAATCAGCGGCAGGAACAGGGCGATGACGATGAAACCGACGATCAGACCCAGAACCACGACCATGATCGGTTCCAGCAAACTGACCAGCGCTTCCACTCGAACTTCAACTTCTTCGTCGTAGACGTCGGCAACTTTATACAGCATGTCATCCAGAGCACCGGTTTCTTCGCCCACGTCCACCATATTGACGACCATGTCGTCCACGATCTTGGCTTCCTTCAGCGGCACGGAGATGGTTTCTCCTTCACGAATAGCCGCGTAGATATTGTCGAATGCCCGCACGAATACATGGTTGCCCGCCGTGTCGCGGGAAATCAGCAGGGCTTCCAGAATCGGCACGCCGGAAGCAATCAGGGTTCCCAGAGTTCGCGTGACGCGCGCAATGGTTCCCATGTGCAGAATCTTCCCGATTAGTGGTATCCTGAGCGCAATCCAGTCGACAACGAATGCTCCGGTCCTGTTCTTCTTGACGATCTTGATGAACAGCCAGAACCCAATGGGCCCGATAATCAGCATGTACCAGTAACTCATCATCCAGTCGCTCATGTCAATCAGCAACTGGGTCATTGCCGGCAGGTCGGTACCGAAGTCCTCAAAGATCTTTTTGAACTTCGGAATAATGAAGATCATGATGAACGACACGATCCCGACGGCGACGGTGATGACCGCCGCCGGATAGATCATGGCTCCGACGATCTTCCGCTTCAGCGACTGCGACTTTTCCTTGAATTCCGCCAGACGCTGAAGAATGACTTCCAGAGCACCACCGGCCTCCCCGGCCTTGACCATATTGACGTACAGATTGTCAAAGGCCTTCGGCTGCTTGGCCATGGCTTCCGACAGAGTATTGCCGGATTCAATATCTTCGATCACATCCATCAGAGCATTCTTCAGCGCCCCCGGCTTGTTCTGGCCTTCCAGAATCCTCAGGCTTCGCAGGACCGGAAGTCCGGCGTCCTGCAAAGTGGAAAGCTGCCGCGTAAACGTTGTCAGAACCTTGGGCTTGACGCCTCCCAGCGTGAACGCCTTGCGCTTGTCATTGACGCCCTTTTTCTGCGCCGGCTTTTCCTTCTTGCGGCGTTCTTTTTCGCGGATTTTTGTAACATAGAAGCCCTTCTCCCGAATCATCGTCTGGGCTTCGGCCTCCGACGGAGCTTCGATCGAGTCTTTGACTTCAAGACCCGTGCTGTCCATCGCTTCATATTGGAAGACTGGCATACCCTTGTCTCCGATCAGCCCCGAGAGTTGGCCGTTCCGAAGGAGAAGGCAAACTCTGTTCCGGGATTTGGAAAATCGTTCTAAAGTATATGTTTCAAGGCACTTGTGAAATGTGCTGCGGAATGCTGCAGTTCCCGCCGCTGGAAGTGTTCAATTCTGCTGCTGCAAAATGCAACGCTGCAGTTTGAGGCAGGAACTAGTGAACAGTGAATAGTGAGCAGGGAATAGTGAATAGTCGACGGGGAAATAGGGGCCAGCGAGGACCGATGTTTCGCCGGGACGCACACACTGCATACTGTTTACTATTCCCTATTCCCTGTTTACTAGCTCCTGTTCATTTCCCCCTACTCCACGTCCTCCATTACGGTTTCACGGACGACTTCGTCGATCGTGGTCAGTCCGTCGAAGATCAGTTTCAGCCCGGATTCTCTTAGTGTGGACATGCCCTGAGTCCGGGCGATGTCTCGAATTTCGTCGGCGGATTGTTCCGCTGCGATGGCGTCACGAATTTCGTCGGTGACGGCCAGCAGTTCGTAGATGCCGATGCGGCCCTTGTAGCCGGCGTTGTTGCAGCGGGCACAGCCCTTACCGAAATAGAATTTGTATTTGCGAGCCGTATCCAGCGGCAGTTGCAGTTCCATCAGTAGTTCGTCGGACGGTTCAAATTCCGTCCGGCACTCCGTGCAGATGCGGCGCACCAGCCGCTGAGCAAGGATGGCTTCCACGGTTGCCGTGATCAGGAACGCGGGAACTCCCATATCGCGCAGGCGAGTGATCGCGCTGGCGGCATCGTTGGTGTGCAGTGTGCTGAAGACCAGGTGACCGGTCAGAGCACTCTGAACGGCAATTTCCCCCGTTTCATAGTCTCGAATTTCCCCCACCAGAATTTTGTCCGGGTCGTGCCGCAGGATGGCTCGCAGCACGTTGGCAAAGGTCACGCCGACGACCGGGTTGACCGGCACCTGGATAATTCCCTCGATGTCGTATTCAATGGGGTCTTCGCTGGTGATGATCTTGGTTTCGATGTCATTCAATTCGTTCAGTGCGGAATACAGCGTGGTGGTCTTGCCGCTGCCCGTCGGACCGGTCACCAGAATGATGCCGTTTGGGGCTTTGATGAGCGTGCGGAACTTACTGAGAATTCCGGCATCCATCCCGATCTTGTTCAGGTCCAGAGCCACCACGGTGCGGTCCAGAATCCGCATGACGACGGCTTCGCCAAATAGAGTGGGCAGCACGCTGACTCGCAGGTCGACCGGATTGCCGCCGACGTTCAGTTCAATACGACCGTCCTGGGGCAGGCGGCGTTCCGCGATGTCCAGATCGGACATCACTTTGACTCGGGAAACGATGGCGTTTGCCAGGTGGCGAGGCGGCGGGACCATTTCATAAAGCACACCGTCGGCTCGCACGCGGATCTTGAATTCTTCTTCGAAGGGTTCCAGGTGAATGTCGCTGGCCTGGTCGCGAATGGCCAGCAGCATCACCATGTTCAGCAGTTTTTTGATGGGTGCCGCGTCGGACAGTTCTTCGTCGGAGGCCAGGTCATAGCCTTTGATGGCGCCGCCTTCGTCTTCCTCGACGCGCAGAGAATCCAGGACGTCTTCGATGCTTTCTTCGCGGTCCGCGTAGTATCGGGCAATGGCTTCTTCGACATCGGCCAGGCTGGAGACGGCGCCGCGGACTTCATTTCCCAGAAAGTTGCGCAGGTCGTCGAGTGCCGCGACGTTTTGCGGGTCAGCCATGGCCACGGTCAGCACATCATTGCGCAGCGACACGGGCATGATTTTGTAGATTTCGGCCATCGTCTGCGGAACAAGTTCCAGCACGCTGGGCGGAATATTGGTTTCCGCCAGATTGACGACGGGCATGCCCCACTGTTCCGCCAGAGCCTCCGTGACCTGCGCCTGCGTTACCAGGCCCATGCGCACGGCGACCTGACCGATGGGTTCGCCGGAACTCTGCTTTTGCTCTTCCAGCACGTCCCACAACTGGTCATCAGAAAGATAACCGAGTTCAATCAGAATCTGTCCGAGCTTGCGTTGTGCCATGGGAAGGGTAGCAAATAGTGATTAGGGAAAAGTAAATAGCGGAGAACAGGGAAACCAAAAGACAAAGCTCGAATTTCAAGCAGCAGATTTCAAAGCTCAACCAGGAAAAACAAACTTCAATGCTCAAACCGCGAGACTCAGGTCTGAGAGGAACATCACCACCGCGATTTGCTGTTTACTATTCACTGTTCCCTGTTTACTGCATGAGTCAGTCGTCGAATTCGTCGTCGTCGTCTTCATCGTCGTCAAAGACGCCGCGTTTGGCTCGTTCGATGCGAGCCCGCAGTTCGCCGGGATTGTTGGACTTGGTAATCACGTCCGCTTCTTCGCACAATCCGTTCTTCCACAGGTTGAACAGGGAATCATCCAGCAGAATCATGCCGAACTTGCGGCCGGTCTGAATCGAGGAATTGATACGGAAGGTCTTGCCTTCGCGAATCAGGTTGGAAATGGCACTGGTCACCACCAGCATTTCGTAGGCGGCGACCAGGCCCTTCGGTTTGCGGGGCAGCAGTGCCTGGCTGAGAATTCCGATGATGGCGTTGGCAAGCTGCGTGCGGATCTGTTCCTGTTGATTGGTGGGGAAGACGTCGATGATTCGGTCGACGGTTCCCTGGGCACCGGTGGTATGCAGTGTGCCGAAGACCACGTGGCCCGTTTCGGCGGCGGTGATGGCCGCGGAGATCGTTTCCAGGTCTCGCATTTCGCCGACCAGAATCACGTCCGGGTCCATTCGCAGAGCTCGCCGCAGAGCTTCCGGGAACGACGGCACGTCGACGCCCACTTCGCGCTGATTGATCGTGGACTTATTGTGATCGTGGTAGTATTCGATCGGGTCTTCCAGCGTGATGATGTGATGATCCATGTTATGGTTCATCCAGTTAATCATGCTGGCCAGACTGGTGGTCTTTCCGGAACCGGTCGGCCCGGTGACCAGAAACAGACCTCGCGGCCGCTGAATCAATTCGCGGACAACAGGCGGCAGACCGAGCTGTTCGAAAGTCAGGAAGTCGCGGGGAATCTGCCGCAGCACCATGCTGATCATGCCGCGCTGCTTAAAGACGGCGACACGGAACCGGGCCTTGTCGCCGAACGCAAAGCCGAAGTCGGTGCCGCCGACTTCCTGCAGTTCCTGCTGGTTTCGTTCCGGCGTGATGCTTTTCATCAGCGCCGTCGTGTCTTCCTTGTCGAGCGTCTTGGTGTCCAGGCGAATCAGCCGGCCGCCTGAACGCACCACCGGGGGTTGCCCGACGGTAATGTGCAGGTCGCTGATCGACTCCCGCACCACCGTTTCCAGCAGCTTATCAATCTGAAGCTGACGCGCCATGCACAGTTCTTTCAGTCAGTTGGCGTTCGAATCTCACACTCAGGTTCAGCGGGACATCACGCCGATCGGGATTCCCGGGAATTCCGACCGATGCCAGCGCATGGTCCAGATGTCATCAATCAGATGTCGCGATTCGGCGAAACTCCGGACGCGACGCAGAAATGAAAAATGCCACTCCCTCAGCAAGAATCAGTTTGACGGATCAAAGATGGGAAAAAGCAGAAAATGATGAGCGGGTGATGAACATCAGAAGATCCGTGAATGAGATGTCTGATTATTCCCGGACTCCGCAATCGGTTCCAATCCTGCGCATCGATGTCCATTGAGCGGACGAATCTGCTTCGTCCCGGATTCGCCGCAGAGTTGCTTAGTGGCCCCCCTTGGACAGCTTGATGACTTCGGCCAGTGTCGTAAGCCCTGCCGCTGCCTTGTCCTTCGCATCGTCGACCAGAGTTCTCATTCCGAACAGGCGAGCCTGGCGGCGGATGTTCTGGGATGGTTCGCTGTTGAAGGCCATTTCCCGAAGCGTGGAATTCATGGTCATCAGCTCAAAAACGGCTCGACGTCCCCGGTATCCGGTGTGCTGGCAGTTATTGCACCCTTTTCCTCGCACCCAGTCACCTTCTTCCAGCTCCTCGGGGCTCAGTTCAAAGTAGTCGACCTCCTCAGGAGTCGGCTGGTAGGGCTCCTTACACTTCGGGCAGACAACGCGCACCAAGCGCTGCGCCATGACCGCCATGAGCGAACAGGCGACCAGAAATGGCTGTACGCCCATATCGATAAGACGTGTAATAGCTCCGGGCGCATCGTTCGTGTGAAGTGTGCTGAAAACCAAGTGTCCAGTCAAGGATGCCTGAATTGCCATTTCTCCGGTTTCTGTATCCCGGATTTCCCCCACGAGAATCACGTTGGGAGCCTGCCGCAGCATGGCCTTAATAATGCGGGCGAAGTCGAAGCCGATGCTGTGCTTGACTTCCACCTGATTGATCCCCGGAAGGTAGTATTCGACGGGGTCTTCGGCGGTGATGATCTTCCGGTCCGGGCGGTTGAGTTCGCCCAGAGCACTGTACAGCGTGGTGGTCTTTCCGGAGCCTGTGGGTCCGGTCACCAGAAAGATGCCGTTCGGACGGCGAATGACGTTCTGGAACGTGCGGTAGTTATCTTCGCTGAATCCCAGATTGCGGATGCCGATCTTGATGTTGTCTCTGTCAAGGATACGCATGACCACTGCCTGCCCGTGATTGGTCGGCAGAATGCTGACTCGCAGGTCGAACTCCTTATTTCCCATGCGAGTCTTAATTCGTCCGTCCTGCGGCCGGCGTTTTTCGGCGATGTCCATCGTCGCCATGATCTTGAAGCGGGAAATGAGGGCTCCCAGAAGTCGCTTGGGAGGACTGTCCCGTTCCATCAAAGCGCCGTCAATTCGATAACGAATGCGAATTCGGTCTTCGAACGGTTCGATGTGAATATCGCTGGCTCGCATCTGCATCGCTTCGGTGATGATCAGGTTTGCCAGGCGAATAATGGGGGCGCTGTCGTCTTCGTCGCCTTTGGTGGCGGCGGCGGCTTCGACTTCGGTGAAATCGATCTGTGTTTCGGTGAATTCGGAGATCATCGTGTCGACGGATTCGGTTTCCGTCTGACCATAGTGCCGGTTGATGGCTCCCTGGATCGATTCCAGCGGTGCCATGACGACTTTCAGGTCGCGGTTCATGACGAACCGCAGCTTGTCCAGAACTTCGATGTTGTTGGGGTTGTGCATGGCGATCACGACGGAATCGCCGTCCACGTCGACGGGGATGACCAGGTTTTCGCGGGCCATCGATTCCGTAACCAGCTCAATGATGCTGTTGGGAATCTGCTTGCCTTCCAGGTCGACGAATTCGTACCCGAAGTGTTCGGCCTGGACTCGGCCAAGGTCGACACCGGAAATGTAGTTGAGCCGGACGAGGGCATCTTCGACGGTGATCCCGAGGTTCGCGGCCATGCTGCGAGCTTCCTCAAGTTGCGTGTCACCGATTGTCCCGTCATCGACAAATCTTTGCAGCCAGTCAGACATCGTGGGCTCCAGGTAAACCTTCGGGAATGAGAATCGCTGGCCCGGCTATACCGCGACCGGTCTGCCGGGAACGTCGGAATCCCGCAGATCGGAATCGCGGCGCCCGGATTCGGCGCAAAACCACCGCGCGAGTCAGAGAATCTCCCGCATGTCCCGAAATTAGAAGCTCTCAGCAGTCGCGACTCAAGGCCACCGGCGAAAGAAGCGTTCGCATTGGCGTTTCCCGGCGGAGCATGAACCATTGTGCGGGTCAGCATGAGCAGCCGGCAGTCAGCGCTGGCGCGGGAAAATCCCGACTCGGTGCGTCCGCCCGTGTTGATCTTCCGGTCACGCGCCGATACTCTCTGCCCAGTCCTGACTTGCGGTGATCGCCGGTCGGCAGTCGTCCGGCGGACGGTCACTGTCAGGATGCATTTCTCTGTACGCATTCCGCCGCAAATCGCGGTTTGGGAGTGCCTGTCGATTTCGAGCACACGTCGACGCGAGTTGCGGCGGCGGTTTCGAAAGCAAGTGGTGACGGTCTCGGCGTGAGTGGCGCCGCGGCGGTACAGAGCCCAGAGCGTTTTCGGAGATTTCAGAACAGATGGGGCGTTACACAGGACCAAAGGGGCGAGTGAATCGTCGCCTGGGAGTCAACGTTTACGAATCTGCCGGTTCCATCCGGGCTCTTGAGCGAAAGGAATTCCCGCCGGGAATGCACCGTCGCCGAAAGAAGCCAACGAACTACGGCATCGGCCTGGCGGAAAAGCAGAAGATCAAATTCTTCTACGGCCTGCGCGACCGGCAGTTGAACCGCTACTTCGACAAGGCGCGGCGCATGAAGGGCAACACCGGACAGCAGTTGCTGCTGATCTGTGAGCGGCGGCTGGACAACGTCGTGCGCCGCGCGGGTTTCGCTCTGACGCGACCGCAGGCTCGCCAGGGCATCGTCCACCGGCACTTTCAACTGAATGGTGTCACAGTCAACAAGCCCGGCATCATGGTAAAGGCCGGCGACATCATCACAGTCCGCAAACGTCCGAACATTCAGGCGGTGTACAAGGCCATCACGGAATCGTCCACGCTGCCTCAGACCGATTGGGTCAACTTCGAACCGGCGGAACTTCGAGCAGTGGTGACATCGCTGCCGGCATTCGACGACGTGACTCTGGTGGTCGACGTCGGTGCCGTTGTGGCATTCCTGTCGCGATAATTCAGTCCGGCGGGAAACACGGGACCGGGACAGCAATCTGCGTATCGTGCGGCCCACCGTGGCTCCGGCGGTTTGTTTCGTCGGCACGTCATGGTGCCCAGGCTGCAACGATCAGCAATCGAAAACCGCGGACTTCGGTCCGCGGTTTTTTCGTTTCGATGACTACCGTACTTCGCTTTGAAGGCGATCAACGTACTCCGCCGGAGCGCTGATGAATTCCTGCATCAGTTGTGGCGACCGAAACAGCCAGATGCGCTGGCGGAAGACTGCGGCGTATTGCAGTTCACCGCTCACGTGTTGACCTGTCTGCAGCAGCGTTAGCGGACAGTCGCCGTCGAGCATCGGCCAGTACTTTTCCGGAGCCGCCAGGAACTTGCGTTTCTGCTGTTCGCTTTCAAAGAACAGCAGCCTGCCGTGATAGTTCGCCACGATTTCCGGCCGTCCGGTGACCAGGCGTCGTTCTTCGACAACGCTGGTCAGACACAGCCCGCCGAACGCCGGTTTGCGAGCTTCCTGGATGCTGTCCCGCGGGCCTGGAGCAGCGTGTTCTGCAAACGGGTTTCCGGCTGGCGGACGTCCGGCAAAGGGGTTGGTGTTTTCGTCTCCGCGCTCGGGAAAGCCAAACGGATTCTGCTGGCCGGACGACACGCGAGCCCGGCCCGGTCCTTCGTCGCTGCCGCGGCTGCCGAAGGCGTCATTCGCGAACGGATCGCTGCCGAATTCGGCATCAATTTCCTTTTCCAGATCGCCGTCGAAGTCACGATCGAAGTCGTCACCAAAGTCGTCCGCGAAACCCTGCGAACGGGAAACAGGCTTCGCCATTCGCGGCGCGGGCGGCTGACGGAAATCGGAAACCGCCTGAGTCGGCTGTTGTGCCGGCTGATTTGCCGCAAGTGCCTGGTTAAGTTGAGGCAGCAACTTTTCGGCGGTCTGGTAGCCGGTGATTCGTTCCAGAATCAGCATGTCGGGCGACACGATCAGCAGGGCCGGAAGCCCCTTGATCTTCAACTGAGACACCAGGTCCTTGTTTTCGTCGGCGTCCACCAGGACCGGAACGAATCTGTTGTTCACAAGCCTGACGACGGAATCGTCGGCGAAGGTGGTTTTTTCCATCTTCTTGCAGTAGCCGCACCAGTCCGCGGTGAACTTCAGCAGCACCAGTCGATTGGATCGATTCGCGGACTGCAGCGCGGACTCCAGGTCCTTCTCCCAGCGCACATCCGCCGCCCGGCAGGGACTCTGCGGCAGCAGGGCAAACGCAAACAGGAAACAACTCACGAACACCGATGTCTGGCACCGCTTTAACATCTTCTGTCGACTCCGTCCGACCTGACTCAGATTCTTTGTACGTTGCCGAACCGGCAACCGCATCCTGGTCGCAGAATTCGGCTGGCGGTTGCGGTCCCGGACGTCGGAGAACCGTGGTCGGCAGCGGCGACAAAGCAGCGACGTTCGCTGTGGAGGCGTTACATTCCTTGTTATCGGAAGCAAGTCGCCCGGACTGTGTGAGGCTCGTCACCTTTTGTTCATGTTTTGCCGATGGACCGAATTCGCACGCCGCAGCCGCATTCCGCGCGCCGCGCTTCGGCGGAATCCGCCGGTCAACTCAAACAACGGAGTCATCGGATTTCCGAACGGGAATGACGGCTGGCCGGTGTGGTGCGAAGTGCCAATGGCCGGAGCATTCCCGGCTCATCCGGAAAATGGGGTTGTTGATTGAACAGCCTTTCAGGCCCGGCGGCCGACACAACCTCTGCCGGTGGAGTGAGCCACCGGTCAGGTGCCTGATTTCCGGCAAAAGCCCCGGAGGGGCGATACAGCTTTGGCCGCAGCGGATTTGTCGGCCCTTCAGGCCTGCGGACGCGGAGACACCAGCGTCCGGAGCCTATCGGCTCCGGCAGACGTTGTGCCTGCTCTCCGGGCACCAACAACCGGAAACGTGAGGCTGTCGGATCGCAACGTCAGATCCGATCGAAGTCTCCGCAGGAATGAGGGCGAACATCAGCAAGCCTTCATCGACCGATTCTTCAGCAACACCCCCATTCGCCGGAACGGCCGCATTCCCGGTCGCGCGACGAACTTCGAGGCTCATCGTAGTTGGCGAATCAACCATCCGGCCTCAATGCAGATGCTGCGGCTCAATGAACGTGATGGCCCAGGCCAGGGCGACTCCGAGAGCCAGAGCCAGTGAAAGCCGCAGTCTGTGATGAGAATGGAATTCCATTTCCGGCAGCAGATCGCTGAGCGAGATGCAGACAAACACCCCGGCGGAAAACGCCATCCCGCAGCCAATGATCATCGGCTGGTGAAACGTGAAGTAGCTGGCGGAGATCAGAAACAGCGCGGCGCCCAGCGGGCACATCAGAGCGAATCCGGTGTTCACCAGGTTTTGGGCGCGATGCTTCCAGCCTCCGGCCGCCATCAGGGCTGTGATCGAAACAGCGTCGAGCGGTTTGTGCAGAATGATGGCCAGAAACGTCCCGACTCCGTAAAGCGACAGCACGCTGGGATGAAACGAACCAGCCGCGACGCTGGCCCCCAGAGCGATTCCGTCGATCAGCGTGTGCAGGCTCAGACCGATGACAATCCCCACCCAGCTCAGATGATGCGCCAGCGTCTGCGGATGCGAATGCTGGTGACTGTGGCTGTGTTCGTGGTCGTGTTCGCAGGGGGTTCCTTCGTCACTTTCGGCGACGCCGTGATTGTGAAAATGGAACAGCCGCATCAGCAGAAACATCACGATGATTCCGGCCATCATCCACCCGACGGCCAGATCAACGGACGGCAGTTCCTTCAGCGAATGCGGCAGCAGGTGCAGCACTCCGATACCCAGCATCAGGCCGCCGACGAAGCTGATCATCGTCTGCATGCGGTTATGAGTCAGCTCAATCATTCCCGGCAGCCAGCCGCCGATCAGTGAACTGAGCACAATCAGCGTGCAGTAAATCCCAATCAGCATCACCACCCACGAATCCAGCCGGTATCCGTGAGGCGCGGACCGGGCGCTGCCGGGCAGGGCGAAACCGGGCGAATCGGCAGCCAGCGAATCGCCACCGGGCGAATCGCCACCGGGCGTGTGGGTGGCCACAGACTCAGCGGGTTTCGGCAAACCTGCTTCATCGGCATTCGCGACCTGTGCGGACGGGATTCCGAGAAGCAGGGCTGCCACGATGGTTCCTGCCGCAACGATCGCTGATGTGATTTTATGCCAGGAATTCATTCAGGATCGTCGTTCGCCGGGCCGGCGTCCGTTCGGCACAACTTGCTATTCATCACAGACTCAATGGCGCCTGCCACGCTGCCTTCAGTTCAGCAACAGGTGCATTCATCACTACGCCGTGAGTGCTCGATACGATCAGGAGATTTGTCGATGAAGTGACGCCGACCAGTTTTCGGGCGACGGAACCGATGCAGTCTTCAAACGCCGAAGTCTGTGAACGCCTGACTTCCACCAAAAACCGGCTGTTACTTTCCGAAAACAGGTTCACGGCGTCGCCGACATCAGCGTCCAGAGTCACACCGACGTCTCCCGCGATGGCCATTTCGGCGGCGGCGACGGCCAGGCCGCCTTCGCTGAGATCGTGGCAGCTCAGGACCAGGCCGGCTTTGATTGCTCGATGAATCGCGGCGAAAACCTGAGGCGCCTGTTCCGGATCAACGGTGGGAACCTTGCCGCCGGACAGTCCATTGACGAGGTTGAAGTGGCTTCCGCCGAGTTCCTCTTTTGTTTCGCCGACGAGGTACAGGACGTTGTCGGGGCCCTTCAGATCCATCGTCACGGCCTGTTCGACGTCTTCCATTTGTCCCAGCGCCGTGATCAGCAGCGTCGGTGGAATGGCGACCGTCCGGCGGTTTCCATCGGCGTCTTCGTAACTGAATTCGTTGTTGAGACTGTCTTTGCCGCTGACGAAAGGCGTGCCGTAGGCCGTCGCGATGTCTTTGCAGGCCAGGGCGGCCCGCACGAGTGTGCCCAGAGTTTCCGGACGTTCGGTGTTGCCCCAGCAGAAGTTGTCCAGGATCGCGATCCGCGCCGGGTCGGCTCCCACGGCCACGCAGTTCCGCACCGCTTCATCGATTGCGGAGGCGGCCATCCAGTACGGATCGAGATCGCCGAAATGTGGATTCATGCCACACGAAATCACGAGTCCGCGATTGGAACGCAGGTCCGGCCGGACCACGGCGGCGTCGGACGGTCCGTCGCTGTGAACGCCGACCAGAGGCTTGACCACGCTGCCGGCCTGAACCTCATGATCGTACTGACGAATAATGGCTTCCTTGCTGGCCACATTCAGGCAACCGAGAATCTTCTTCAGATCGTCGGTGTAGTCCGGCTTGTTCAGCGCGGTGCCGGAATCCGCGGAATCGGTCTGTTCTGATGCGCCGGCCGGGTTCAGGTCGAACACGGCTTCGCGAATGACGGGCGGACGGCCGTCGTGGAGAAACGACATGTTCAGCCGGCCGACTTCGTTGTCTTCGTACTTCAGCACAAGTTCGCGGGTGTCGGTGAACTTTCCGATGACAGTGGCTTCGACGCCTTCGGATTCCGCCAGTGAGGTGAATTCTGCCAGGTGCTTTTCGGGAACAGCCAGCACCATGCGTTCCTGAGCTTCGCTGATCCAGATTTCGGTGTAGCTCAGGCCGGAATACTTCAGCGGCGCTTTTTCCAGCCACACTTCGGCTCCGGTGTTTTCGCCCATTTCGCCCACCGCGCTGCTGAACCCGCCGGCACCGCAGTCGGTGATGGCGGAATACAGGTTGCGGCTGCGTGCTTCCAG
Source organism: Planctomycetaceae bacterium (assembly GCA_041398785.1). Lineage (NCBI taxonomy): Bacteria > Pseudomonadati > Planctomycetota > Planctomycetia > Planctomycetales > Planctomycetaceae > Planctomycetaceae bacterium. The sequence continues at coordinate 118,781 of JAWKUA010000017.1, forward strand.
CAGCACGTCCAGCACCATTTTTTCCGTGACGGGATTGCCGATCTGAACGGCGCCGCCGCTGATGGATTCGCTCTCTTCGGTCAGTTCCGCCGAAGAAAACGTGGCGCCGTGGATGCCGTCGCGGCCGGTGCGCCCGCCGACGGCCACGATCAGATCACCGTTAGAAACACTGCCGTGAATCCGGTCGTTCGGAATCATGGCGACGTTGCCGCAGTAAACCAGCGGGTTGCCGAGATACCGATCGTCAAAATACACGGCTCCGTTGACGGTCGGAATGCCCATGCGATTGCCGTAGTCCCGGACGCCCGACACAACTCCCTTCATCACAGCTCTGGGATGCAGCACACCGGGCGGCAACTGATCGGCGGGAAAGTCGGGCCGGGCGAAACAGAAGACGTCAGTGTTGCAGACCGGTCGGGCTCCCAGACCCGTGCCCATCGGATCGCGAATGACTCCGCCCAGTCCCGTGTTCGCTCCGCCGTAAGGTTCGATGGCGGACGGATGGTTGTGAGTTTCGACCTTGATGCAGACCGCCTGCCTGTCATCAAACCGGACGATGCCCGCGTTGTCGCTGAAGACGCTCAGGCACCAGTCGTCGGCGCCCAGTTTGCCGCGGATATCGACAGTCGCCTGGAAGATGGTTTCCTTCAGCATGTTCTGAAACGGGATCTCGCGCACGACTTCGCCGCCGGACGTTTCGACGTAGTGAATCCGACCGGCCAGCGTCTTGTGCGAACAGTGTTCGCTCCATGTCTGAGCGATCGTTTCCAGTTCGATGTCCGTCGGATCGCAGTCCTGAGCGCGAAAGTAGTCGCGGATCGTCTGCATTTCCGTCAGGCTCAGGTAAAGCTGACCTTCCGACGAAAGCCGCAGCAGCGTTTCGTCGTCCGCGTTGCGAATGGCGACGGTGGACAGTTCGAAGCGGTAGTCCGTTCCGACAGATAAGTCCGAAATCCGCAGCGGTCCGGCGACGACGTGTTCAATGGCGTCGTTGGAAAGCACTCGCGATTCGACTCGAGCGCGTTCCATGTCCGAAAGTGTTCCCGTCAGCCAGTACTTGCGACATGTGGCGACGGCGGTGACGCTGAAGTTCTGAGCCGCCAGTGCCTTCGCGGCGTTGTCGGCCACGCTGTCCGTGACGCCGGGATGCAGCAGCACGTTCAGGCAGTCGGATTCCGCCTGGTCGCTCGATGGCAGCGACGCGATCCGCACGTGTTCCACGACCGGATCACACAGCAGAAACCGGGCCGCGTCGTTTACCTGCTGTTCGTCCAGATCGCCCTGGATGAGAAACGATCGCGCGGATTTCACGTCAGTCAGCGAGTGAATTCCCAGACTTCGAGCGTCCGCCAGAACTCGCTGACCTTCGTGGTCGCGAGCATCCTTCGACGGCAGAATCTCCACTTCCCAGAGCATTCAGAGCGGTTCCTGTGTGGTGCTGGCGCGGTACCGAGGCCGTATTCCACGGCTGGAAACGGACGTTCGGCGGGGCGTTCGGGCGGAAGTATTCCACGGACCCGCAGGCAGTACAAGCAACCCCTTTTTGCGCTCGTCCTTTCGGCGGGCTGCACATCTTTGCTCGACGAAGGCAGCGATCGTCGACGGGTGGCACCTCTTCGCACAAGGCGTGTCGCGCAGCGATCGAAGGCGCGGGAGGGCGATGGCGGAGGGCGAGGCTCCTGCCGAGCCGCGTGGGCAGAGGACGTCCGATCGCGGCAGCGGCGGCAGGAGCCTCGCCCTCCCGAGGGTGTCATCTGTGTGAATCTGTGAAATCTGTGGACGCCATTTGCGATCGCAAAGTCCGCCGACGGCAGCGCGTCCCAAAACGCTTTCCGACGGCTGCGCCGCACAACTTCTTCGAAGATGTGGTACCCGGTGCGAGTTACGTGCGGATGAACGTCGATTCTGCGGTCGGCTGATAGCGAACGTTGAGGTGCGGGGTTTCAATTCGGTTCTGGCCGGTGCCCAGTGACCGGACTCCCGCTTCCACCAGGCCGGTTGTCAGCAGAGTGCGTTCAATCGGGTACGGAGATTTTCCTGTCAGAAACGTCTGTTCTGCTTTGGACATCAGCGACGCGGAATAGGTGACGTTCGGGACGGACGGCAGGTAGAACAATGTCGACAGCGGTTGACCCTGTCCTTTCAGTCGCGCGGCGAAGGTGAAGTCGCCGACCAGTCCGTTCATCAGCAGCATGGTGGCTTTCACGCCGTCCGCGTATTCGAAGCGATACGCGATCGGATTTTCGACCCATTGGCGCATTTGTTCCGGAGTCGGATAGCGGTGACTGTAGGTTTCCGGTTGTGCCAAAGTCTGGCATCGCGACAGGCAGGCTTCGAACAGTTTGGGATCCCAGCCGCCCTGCGACCAGTCAGCGGCGTCCATGGCCTTCCACACATTGTCGCCCTGAATGGCCTGCATCGAGACGACACCGGTTTCGCCGCCGCGACGACGTTCGGCCATGCACTGGATGACTTCCAGAGCATGAAAGTCGTAACTGTCGATACCGCCGATGGCGACGCACATCAGTTCTTCCACGTCGGCTCCCAGCGGCATGTCGATGGCCGGCATTCGCCACGTGACGGGCAGCGACGAACCGGCGGTGAACGCAAAATTCAGTTCCCGCGAGATGTCGACCATTTCCTTCGCCCAGTCCCATTTCCACGACAGGTGCTTGTCGTTGAACACCGGCACCGAACGCCCGTCCTTTCGAAACACGTCGGTCACCTGTTTGAAGAATTCATAGCGAGGATACTTCGTCTGCTGGTATTCGCTTTTTTCGTACTTGCCGTGTTCGCCAATGATCAGCACGGCATCGACCGCCATTTCGTCGCCTCCGCAGCGCAGTGCCTGGGCGATGGATTCGAAGATGGGGAATCCGAATTCCTTCGACCGGTCGCGGCTGAGATCGTTGTCGGGAAACTGATCGACGTAAGCCGCGACGACATCAAACGCAGGACGATGCCATTGTCCGCCGACGGGATAGCCCACCAGGAACCGTTCGGCCATGTGCCATGCGTGAGAATGGTAGCGCCATTCCGTTGTGACCACCGCCAGGCGTTTTCGTTCCTGTGCCGCGGTTTCGGCGAACGACAGCGAGGAAGCGACGAGTCCGGCGCCGACCGTTCCCAGGAAATTTCTGCGGGTCAACATAGCGATGCCTCACGGGAAAGAAGGATTACAGCAGGATGTTTCTGACGACGTCGCCGTGCACATCCGTCAGTCGATAGTCGCGTCCGGCGTGGCGGAAGGTCAGCCGTTCGTGGTCCAGGCCCAGCAGATGCAGAATCGTGGCGTGGAAATCGTGGACGTGAACGCGATCTTCGGCGACCGCGATGCCGTATTCGTCGGACGATCCGTAGGCGATTCCGCTGCGCACGCCGGCTCCCGCCATCCATGACGAAAACACCTGATGATGATGTTCGCGTCCGGGGTGACCGGCGTTTTCGTGGTACGGAGTCCGGCCGAATTCCGTGGTCCAGACGACCAGCGTGTCGTCCAGCATGCCGCGCTGTTTCAGATCCCGGATCAGCGCCGCGATCGGCTGGTCAACGTTTCCGGCCAGCGGAGCATGCGTCGCCATGTCGCCGTGAGCGTCCCAGTTATTCGACGAACCGACGTCGATCAGTTCAATGAACCGCACGCCGCGTTCGGCAAGCCGGCGGGCGACCAGACATTGCCAGCCGAAGCCCGTTGTCTGGCCCGGCGCCAGTCCGTACATGTTCAGTGTTGCCTGAGTTTCGCCGGACAGATCAATGGCTTCGGGCGCTTCCCGCTGCATTCCGAAGGCAGTTTCGAACGATCGAATGCGGGCTTCCAGAGCGGCGTCGGCCGGACGCTGTTTCCGATGCCGGGCGTTGGCCTGATTCAGCAGAGCCAGTTCCATTTCCTGCAGTTCGGAAGCCGGAACTCGCGGCCGAATATCGGGAATCGGGTTGTCTCCCGGAATGATCCAGGTTCCCTGATGCGCTCCGGGAAGGAAGTCACTGCCCCACGTCTGAGCCCCCGCGTACGGCGCATGCGGCGCGACAACCATGAACGACGGCAGGTTGCGGTTTTCGGTGCCCAGCCCGTAGCTGACCCACGCTCCGATGCTGGGCCGTGCGAACGTCCAGGAACCGCAGTGCATCCCCAGCGTGCTTTCGTAGTGATTCGTGTGGTCACTTTCCATCGATCGAATGACACACAAATCATCGGCCACGTTTCTGATGTGCGGGAACAGATCGCTGACCATTGTTCCGCAGGTGCCGCCGGGCCGGAACTTCCAGTTGGGCTGCTTCAGGTACCGCGTGAACTCACCGGTTCGGCCCTGCCAGTTGTCAACGGTGATCTGCCGGCCGTGTCCGGCAAACAGTTCCGGCTTGTAGTCGAACGAATCGACATGCGAAACGCCGCCGGTCATATACAGAAAGATGACTCGCTGGGCGCGCGGCGGATAATGCGCGGGACGAACGGCCAGAGGATCGGCGGCGGTTCCGTCAGCAGGACGATCGGCGCCGCATGATTCGTCAGCGAGCATCGCCTGCAGAGCGATCGCCGCAAATCCACCGGCAGCGTTTCTCAGGACATCACGCCGTGTCGATAACGCAGGACCATTCATTCGGCACGTCAGTCCACAAACAGGAATTCATTGCGAATCAGCAGTGTTCGGGCAAATCCGCTCCACGTCAACAGTTCTCGATCAGTTTGAGTGTCGTCGATGGCTGCTTCGTAGCCAGCCAGAAACTCGCGCGATTCGGTGATTTCGCCGGACGTCGGCGGCCGACTGAGCGTGATTTCGAAGGCAGCGGAAATGCGCTGTTCGGTTTGCGATGACAATGCGATCAGCCGCTTCGCGAGACTGGCACTGCGTTCGTGGACGAATTCGTTGTTCATCAGGTACAGCGACTGTGTCGGCACCGTCGTGAGTTCCCGGTGAGCCGTGCTGGTGTTGGGATCAGCTCCGTCGAACAGGCTGAGAAACGGGTGCCGCTTCAGACGCTGCTGCATCAGATACACGCTTCGCCGGTCGGTCGGATAGACACCGTAGTAAGGCGCGTGCTGAGTGAACCCCCATGTGTCAACGTCCGGAAACGGATGTTCCGCGCCCATTGACGGGTCGAGATCACCGCTGACGAACAGCATCGCGTCGCGAATTTCCTCAGCACTCAGCCTTCGACGATTGAACCGCCACACCAGCCGAGCGTCGGGATCGGACTCGGCGGCGGACTCATCGAATTCACTCGACCGCTGCCACGCCGCACTGTTCATGATCAGCCGATGCATCGACTTCACGGACCAGCCGCTTTCCATGAATCGGGTCGCCAGCCAGTCGAGCAGTTCCGGGTGAGACGGCCGATCGCCGCGAGCACCGAAGTCGTTCTCCGTGGCGACCAGGCCGCGACCGAAATGCTGCTGCCAGATACGATTCACCATCACTCGCGCGGTCAGCGGGTTGGAATCGCGAGTCAGCCAGTCGGCCATCTGCAGGCGACCGCTGCCGGAATTTTCGGGAACAGGGTCACCTCCAAGAATCTCCAGATTTGCCCGAGCAACGACGGGACCGGGTTTGCGGTTGTCGCCGCGAATCTGCACTCGCGCGTCCGCCGCGACATCCTGTTCAATCGCGCCATAGATGACGTCTGATGGATCGGCGGTCGCGGCCGGTGTCGTTTCCGAAGATGTCGAGTCCGCGGCGGTCAACCCCGGCGGAACGGCCGGAAACAGATCATACGGCCGCTTCTTTTCTTCCGATCCGGGAAACGAATAGCGAGTGCTTTCGAAGATGCCGTACCAGGCATAGTAGTCGTGCGTGTTGACCGGGTCGTACTTGTGGTCGTGGCAGCGAGCACAGCCGAGCGACAATCCCAGCACCGCCTGGCCGACGGTATCAATCGTGTCCTGAATCGTCAGATAGTGATAGTTCTCCACGTCGAAGCCGAACCGGCGCGAGACGGCGATGAAACCCGTGGCGGTCAGCATCTTCCGGTATTGATCCAGCACCTCGGCATCCGGCGGCAATGGCATTTTTCGATCAACTGCTTCGCGAGGATATCTCCGGCGATCTGTTGCCGGGCGAATTCCGTCGTACGGCATGTCGTCATTGAACGCGGAAACCACCCAGTTGCGATATTTCCAGGCATGTGGAGTCGGATAGTCAGCCGTCTCACCGGCGGTGTCGGCATAGCGGACGACGTCCAGCCAGTGCCGTCCCCAGCGTTCGCCATAGGCCGGAGATTCAAGCCGATCAGCAACGGCCGCGAACGAATCGGGGGACTCATCATTCAGGAACGCGTCGACGTCGGCCGGAGTCGGCGGCAGTCCTGTCAGGTCAAACGTGGCTCGACGAATCAGAGTTCGCTTGTCCGTTGTCGGACGAGCCTGCAGACCAGCGGCCGCCAGCGAAGCATTCACGAACCGATCGATGTCGTTGTTCGTGTCCATCGACACGTCCGACTGCGGCGGAGCCGGATTCGAAACCGGTTGCAGCGACCAGAACAAACGCTCGTCGTCGGTAATCGGTCCGCCGCGCAGAGCCGGGCCGCCTCGCAACGCCGGGCCGGATGTATCGACGATGGCACCGCCCGGCCACACCGCTCCACTGCGAATCCACTGTTCCAGAGCCGCCAGCTCGACGTCGCTGAGTTTTTCGTCGGGCGGCATTTCCAACTCGTCGCTGTGGCGAACCGCCAGCACCAGCAGGCTTGAAGCCGGATCGCCGACGATGACGGCCGGACCGCGATCACCGCCGGCAACCGCAGCCTGACGGGAATCGAGTCGCAGGCCGGATTCCGCTTTCTTCGGCCCGTGGCATTTGACGCAATGTTCCACCAGCAGCGGACGAATGTTGTTTTCAAAATGTTCCGCGGCGTCCGTGTCGCGCGTTTGTGCTCGAAGGTGTCCGGCGTCGCAGATAAGCCACGCGATAACGATCAACAGCGTTCGACAGGGAATGCAGTGATCCCGAGGACCTCGCTCGCTTTCCGGCGGATTATCCGTCGGTCGAAGTCGATTCGCGCCGGCGTGTTGCAGGCTTCCGGAACAGGACACGTGGCGTTCCCCATACGAATGTCTGTCGAACTCACACTTTCCGCACGCACTCGAAACACATGAACACAACATTCTCGGGCGTCGCGTTTGGCGGCCATCGTGCGATTGAGCGCCATCGTGTGCAAGACGGCCAATCGGCCGCGTGACCGATGATATTCCTCGTCTCGCCATTCTGTCCAATCCTGGCGTGCCGGTGCAACATTCGCGTCGCGACCGTCACCGTTCCCGGCGATCGGTTTCCGCAGCGCGGACGCACATCTACAGCCAGATGGCACACGTCAAGACACGATGGCCCGGGCACCGGGGCCGAACGGGACTCTGCGACGTCTTTACCAGGCCGTGTACCGAAAGTCTCCCCTGTTGACCGCACCACGCGTATCGGCTGTGACGGTTATCTGCCTCACGAAGTGACTTCCGCTGCGGCAAATCTCGCCAGTCATAACGTCCTGTGAAGTTACGGGGCCTGCGTTGACGAAACATCTTTCAGCGATCAGTGACTTTCAGGTCTGACTTCCGTTTACACCGAACCCAAGAAGATGAGGTACCAGGCAATGAAGAGGCTCATGCTGGGAGCCGCTGCTGCAGTTGCCGTACTGCTGAACAGCGGTCTGGTTATGGCCGGGCTGTGCGGAGCGGGCAGTTTTTCATGCTGTCCCACCGCCGCCTGCAACGGCTGTAACGATTTCACAACGGCTGAGTGTGGCTGCGCACCGCAGTACCGCACTGTCCAGGAAACAGTTTGGGAACAGCAGCAGTACACCTGCATGCGAACCGTGATTGACACGTGCACGGAAACGGTGCCGGTCAGTTGCACTCGCAACGTGTACGACACCTGCTACCGAGACGAGTGCTACACGGTCTGCAAGCCCGTGTACACGACTCACTACCGCTGCGTTCAGCAGACGGTGTGCAAGCCGGTTTATGAAACCTGCTACAAGACGATTACGTGCAACGTTCGCAAGCCGCACTACAACACGTGCTATCGCGACGTCTGCTACAACGTCTGCAAGCCGGTTTACAAGACCTGCTACCGTGATGTGTGCTACAACGTCTGCAAGCCGGTTTACAATACCTGCTACCGCGACGTCTGCTGCACGGAATGGAAGACGGATACTCAGACATGCTACCGCGACTGCACCTACACCGTCTTCAAGCCGGTGACGGACACGCGGGTTGTCGATGTCTGCAGCGGACGCTGGGAAACCTACACGAAGTACATTCCCGGCCCGGTTGTTGAAAAGTGCGTTCCTGATCCGTGCAACCCCTGCTGCATGAAGAAGGTCTGCTGCCAGTGCCCCGGCCGCAACGTCTGCTGCCGACGCTGGGTGCCCTGCACCGTGCAGAAGACCATCACCTGCACTCGCATGGTTCCGGAATGCTGCACGAAGCAGGTTCCTTACACGGTCTGCCGCCGCTATCCGGTGACGGTCACGAAGAAGGTTCCGTACACAACCTGCACGTTCACCAACGAAACCTGCACCAAGCGGATTCCCTATACGACCTGCTGCATGGTTCAGGAAACCTGCCACAAGAAGGTTCCCTACACAACCTGCACCTGGACGAACGAATGCGTCACAAAGCAGATTCCCTATACAACCTGCCGTATGGAGAAGTCCTGCGTGACGAAGAAGATTCCGTACACAACCTGCTGCGTCACAAAGCAACAGTGTACTCGCAAAGTGCCTTACACTGTGTGCCGACAGGTGTGTGAAACCCGAATGGTCACTCGCACCAAGTGCATTCCTCGCCAGGTGCCCGTCACGATGACCCGCTGCGTACCGCGAGTCGTCTGCCGACAGGTTCCCTGTGACCCCTGCACGCCGAGCTGCGGTGCACCGGTCGCACCAGGCTGCGGTGCTCCAATGGGCGGTTGCAACTAGCAAAGCGGCAACAGTCGCCTGCGGTCTGACTGCTCGCTGAAGGATGATTCGAGGGGAAGTTCACACGACGTGAACTTCCCCTTTTTTTTGTTTTGGGAACGGAAATCACCGCCGCTCAGTCCTCCAGTCTCCATCGCCGATCGCCCGCCGATTACTGTCCGCTCGATCGTTCACCCTTCGCGTCCGCAAGGTTCTTCCACACGCCCAGCCGGACTCCTGTCAGCATTGCCGCTCCGGTCGCGGCTTCTTCCGTGAACGGAGAAACGTCGACAGGAACGCCAAATCGCTGCGACACGAATTTCACCAGCCACGGAATCTGACGTGGCGCGTTTCCCGACATCACAATGCGGCTGACGGGTGTCGGACGATGAGCACTCGCGGCCACGTAAACGTCGTGCATCACCTGAGCGATTCCCTGCAGGATGCTTCCCGCGACGCTGGCGGGGGTGAAATTCTTCGAACCAACCTGCCGAAACACTCCGCGCCGCAGAGGCTGCGGTCGAGTCCCGGAAAAGTACGGTTCGCAGATCAGGCCGTTTGAATCCGGTTCGCCCTGCATTTGTTGCTGCAGCACCGACCAGATCTCCGCCTCGGAACGATCGACGCCAAAGGCATTCAGCCACGAACGGACGGTGCTGTTGACCCAGGCAATGGAATTCCCGCCGACCAGACCGGCGCCGACAAGGATGAACTGGAAGTCGTCGTCGCGGGAGGAGCTGCCGGGAAGGTAGCGAGTATCCATCCCGTCGACTCGAACGAACTCGGGAACGCGCCACACGATCTGTCCTCCGGTGCCGATGTTGATCAGCACCGCGTTCGGATCGTCCGGCAGAGAACTCAGCACGGCTGCCTGGTTATCGCCGAGTGCGTTTCCAACCAGCGTCCCGGCCGGGATTCCGGTGCGTTCCGACATCGCTTCCGTCAGCCGGCCGACTGGTCGCCCGGACGGCTGCACCTTCGGCAGCCAGTCGGGATTGACGTCTGCGGCCTGCAGCAGGTCGCTGTTCCAGCGGTCGACGGCCAGATCTGCCAGTCCGGAAGACGCGGCGTGCGACCGGTCAGTCACCACGGGTTCTCCCGTCAGTTGACTTCCCACCCAGTCGGCAACGAAGCTGACCGACGCGCAGTGTTCCGGCCATTGTCTCAGCCGCCGCAACGCGAAGACGGTGCTGCCGAGATACCCCGGAGCCAGGCGGCATCCGGAATTTCGAATCGCCTCAGCGGGTGCTCGTTCAAGCAACTCATCCAGCAGCGTCGCCGAACCCCGCGGATCGACGACCGACATCACGCGTTTGTCCTGCCACGTAATGACATTTCCGATCGGTGCCTGGTAGCCGTCCAGCAGAACCGTGCTGTGCATCTGCCCGGTCAGCCCGATGGCCTTGATGTCTGCCGGCACAGTCGCCGCTGCGAGTTGACGCAGAACCTCGTGAGCCGTCGTCAGCAGCGTGTCCGGGTCCTGTTCCGCATAGCCCTCGGGCAGCCCGGACACCGCCGCGTGGTGCTGGCAGGTGACGGAATGCAGCAACCGCCCGGAATCGTCCAGGGCGACTCCCGAAATGCTGGTTGTCCCGATATCGAGCCCAAGAATGATGCGTGACATAAACCGAAGGCGCTCTGCCGGCCCGCAGTCGCAGCGATCATCGTTGCTGCCGAAATGTGATGCGCCCGTGGCGGGAAATCAAGGCTGACGGCTCACGCGGCCAATGCTTTGCCGGCACGGCCTTGATAAGCAGCGTGGCACTGGCTGTGCCAGTGATCTCCGCGGCGGACGGCACAGCCACTGGTCTTCCCGGCGAAGGCGCACTGGCACAGTCAGTGGCACACATCAAGGCGCGCAGGCCGGGGTACTACATTCCCGGTGCGTCGCTGACGATCAGGCTCCTGGCGATCGCAACGGCGCCGGTGACCGGATCACTGACGATGGTCACGTGGTCATCGGTCGCACCACAGCGACTGGTCACGTACCGGCGAAAACGGTCCTGCCGAACCAACACGCCGCCGGCCAGCGCGAGCGAGAACGGCTCCGCGGTGAAATCCAGTTCCCTGACCAGCGTCCGGACCATTGTCGAAAGCGCGTCCGCGGCTTCGACGACAATCCGACGTGCGACTTCATCACTTTCGGACGCGGCAAACACGACTTCGGCCAGAGCCGCGATATCCGCGAGTCGCATGGAGTCGCTGTGAATGCGTTCGACGAGCTGCATCGGCGTTGTCGTCTGAAGTCGATCCTGCAGGCGCGGCAGCAGGTCTGTCGACGGCCCGCGTTTGTCGGCTGCCTGAGCCGCCGCTCGAAGTCCGGCGATGGCGATCGCGTAGCCGCTGCCTTCGTCGCCGAAGAAGTGTCCCCAGCCTCCCGCGCGAGCCGTCCGGCCGGACGAATTGCGGCCGAACGCCAGCGAACCCGTCCCGCTGACAAGTGCGATGCCGACACGATCCGGCGACGCAGCCGCCAGGATGAGTTCCACGTCGCTGGTGATCGAAACTGCCTCGGCCACGCCGGAGCTTTCAGCCCACGAGTGCAGCCGCTGCTGTTCCGTCGATCGCCCGGCCCCGGCGGCTCCGATGCACGCTGCCGCGACGGGGCCTCGCGTTACGCGCGCGTCCGCAAAGGCCGCTGCGATGGCGGCAGCGATGTTCGATTCCGCAGCTTCGAACCCGACAGCCGCGCGGGTTTCCGGGACCCGCTGTGCCGCGGCCGACCACGTCCTGTGCGTGACCGGAATCGGAAACCGTCGCCAGCCAGGCCGACGTTTTTGTTCCGCCGGCATCGATTCCCAGCACCAGATTCGAATGTTGTGCCACCAATGCCACAGTCCCCGCGTCACTTCCGGAATGAGGTCCAGTGCGCAGCCGTCACTCCGGACGCTGTTGTTCCAGAGCCCCCCGAAGTTGTCCGCCGGACTGCCTCCAGCATCTTCCGAGCCTCAGCGGCGGACACACCGCGTCGGATTGAAACGACGGTGGTTTTCAGTTCTCCATCGCATTCCGCGAGTCGTTCATCGGCCTGCGCTTCATCGACATCCGTCAGCAGGCACACCAGCCGTCGCGAGCGAGCGACCAGCTTGGTGTTGGTGGCTCGCAGATCAACCATCAGATTTCCGTACGTCTTGCCGAGCAGCACCATGGCTCCGGTGGTCAGCATGTTCAGCACCATCTTCGTGGCCGTGCCGGCTTTCAGGCGAGTCGAGCCGCTGATGACTTCCGGTCCGACGATTGGCGTGATCATCAGATCCGCCGCTTCGGCCAGAGCCGAGCCGTCGTTGCAGGCCAGTCCGATGGCAAACGCACCGACGCTGCGAGCGTACCGCAGGCCTCCAATGACGTACGGCGTTCGTCCGCTGGTCGCGATGCCCACGACGACATCAGCACTTGTGATTTCGTTCCGCTTCAGATCTTCGACGCCGATTTCCGGATGATCCTCCACGCCTTCCGCCGCTGTGCAGAGCCGTCGTAGCCTCCCGCGATCAGCCCCACGACCATTCCCCGCGGCGTGCTGAACGTGGGTGGGCACCGTGGCGTCAAGCACACCCAGTCGGCCGGATGTGCCGGCGCCGAGATAGATCAGCCGACCTCCGGAACGAAGCCGGTCGGCGATCACATCAATCGCCGCAGCGATCGACGCTTCCTCCCGACCGACTGCCGCGGCGACGCGTGCATCTTCGGAATTCATCAGCCGCACGATTTGCGAAGCCGACAGCCGGTCGATTTCCGCCGACGCGGGATTGACGCCTTCGGTTGTCATGCCACTGTTCATGGAATCGGAACCTTTCGTCTTGCGGACGCCGCGCCGAAGAGTTGTGGCGGCCGATCAAACGTTGCTGCGATCAGGAACTCGCCAGCGCGACGGCTCCATGCACAACGACCTCTTCCCCAAGCAGCGGAGCGACAAGCACATACCGGTTCGAAAGCGGACCGAACACGTATCGTTCGACCGCTTGCCGCAGCGGGTTGAAAAACAAGTCGTCGCCCATCAACGACACACCGCCTCCCACGATGACCGCGTCCGGAGCGACCAGCGCGATGACCTGAGCGATCGCCCAACCCAGCGTATCCGTTCCCGTTCGCAGAATCCCGCGAGCACCCGCATTGCCGCTCCAGGCCGACTGGCCGACCATCAGCGTCGTCAGCAGACGGACGTCGCCGCCGCACCGCTGAAGCAATTCATCGCGTTCGGCTTCGTCCAGGATCGGGCGACCTTCGGGAAGCAGTCGATCCTGCAAACGCGGCGGTGCATCCGTCAGGCATGCTCGAGCCGTCGCGGCAATGCCCCAGCCGCTGGCAAGCGATTCGACGGTCGCGTGCGAATCAGCCGCGTGAGTTCCCGGACGCAGATGACCGATCTCCGCGGCTGACGGCCGATCCGTGCCGTGTACCTGACCATTGATGACCAGTCCACCGCCGACCCCCGTTCCGACCGTCACGTAGAACACCGTGCGATGTCCTCTGCCGGCGCCAAAGCGAGCTTCCGCCAGAGCCGCACAGTCGCAGTCGTTCCCCAGCACCGATGGCAGTCCCAGCGTCTCGGAAATCCAACTGACCAGCGGCACTCCCGTCCAGCCTTCGATCTGATGGCTGGTAATGACGCGCCCGGAGGCTCCGTCCACAGGCCCCCCGAACCCAACGCCGACGCGCTGGATTTCAAAGCGTTCCGCCAGACGCCCCGCCGTCGACTGGATCTGACGAAGAATGCCCTCCGCGCCGTGCTCGGGAACAACGTCGCATCGTTCGAACGCAGCGAAGTGAGCACTGGTCCCGTCGCCAACGCCCAGTTGCAGTTTCGTCCCGCCGATTTCAATTCCCAGGAACATTCACGTCGCCTGATTCAGAGTCCGATGCGGTCGCACGAAAACACGGTAAACGGACATGGAACGAACAGTCGCCATTATCGGGAGGGCGAGGCTCCCGCCGAGCCGCTGCCGCAACGGACGTCCTTTGGCACACGCGGCTCGGCAGGAGCCCGCCCTCCCGAACATGCGTCCGGAATGGGTACCACATCTCGCAGAAGTTGTGCGGCAGCCGTCGGAAAGCGTTATGAGACGCGCTGACTCCATTGAACGTTGCGGTCCGAATTGGCCGTCCACAGATTTCGCAGATTCACACAGATAATATCATCGGGAGGGCGAGGCTCCCGCCGAGCCGCTGCCGCCATCGACGTCCTCTGGCACACGCGGCTCGGCAGGAGCCTCGCCCCTCCGCGAGTGTCGGCCGTCGAGACCTGACTCGACGTCGGTTCGGCAGGAGCCTCGGCCTCGAGTGCCTCCCCGGTCGTCCTCTGGCACACGTGGCTCGGCAGGAGCCGCGGCCTCCCGTGTTGTCGCCCTCCCGTAGGCTCCCGCCGTCCCGAGTGTCGCACACCTGCAGTCATCAAGCTACGCCTGGCTATGCGCTCGCCGCGTACCGGCCTTCGTGGTTGATTCTTGCGAACACGTCATTCAACACCCAGTGGAACAGACACAGGTGGATGCTTTCCACCATGCCCATGTCGTTCAGCGCCACGTGCAGACCGTCCTGCTGAGACTCCTTCAGCTTTCCGCCGCCGTAGCCGGTCAGACCGAAAGTCTTCAGGCCGTGCCGGTTGGCCCAGTCGACGGCGTTCAGCACGTTGGGGCTGTTCCCGGAACCACTGATTGCCAACAGGACGTCTCCCGGCTGTCCGTAGTTCATCAACTGCTGCACGAAGATCTGGTCATAGGCCAGATCATTTCCGACGGCCATCAGCCAGCCGGCATTGTCGGTCAGGCTCAGAACTTTCAGACGTTTGCGGGATTCGTCTTTCAGGTCGCATTCCCGCAGTGAACTCTTGCCGAGATCTTCGGCCATGTGGCTGGCCGTCGTGCCCGATCCGCCGTTTCCGATGATGTAAACGAAGTTGCCGGTTTCCCAGGCCGAATACACCAGGTCCGCCCAGCGAGTCATCGCGGCCTGATCAATTCGCTGCAATTCTTCATTCAGCCGATTCATGTACCCGGCCGTATCGAGCGCCGCACCCAGCATTGTGTGTCCCTGTTCAGTCGAACGAATCAAATGACGCGGGATTCTTGCCGGGCGTCGCACCGCAAATCAAGCGACATGTCTCGAACGCTGCCGCCGATCTGCCGGGTTGCGTGAATCGAAAGCCGGCTACATTTCGATGCCCAGCCGCTGCAGTTCGCGGCGCAGTTCATCGATGTCCCATGCGCGAAGTCCCGACAGGCGGTCGCCGACGGCAAGCCGGTTTCCGTCCGCGCTGATCGCGACCCAGGCTTCGTGGACGAAAGCCGGCAGCGTTGCCATGACACGACCGTCCGGAACATGAACCAGCCTGATTTCCGGGCCGGGACGACTGATGGCAAGGACGCGGCCGTCCGCGGAAAACGACATCTGTGTGCCGTTTCGCGGCGGAAAATCATCGTCGACTTTCCAGATCGTGCGATGACTATCCTGCCAGGTATCGACGTCCAGAAACACCAGAGCTTCCCTGGTATCGACCGCCAGCCAGCGTCCGTCGGGAGTGAACATCGCCGACAGCACGGCTCTTTCCGGAAACAACGAACGAAGATGTTCGCCCGACGTGATGTCCCGAATTTCGAGTCCTGGAAGTGTCCTGATGCAGGTGGCCAGAAGGCGGCAGTCCGGACTGAGCGACGTGGTCATGTCCTGCGTGTCACCGGTGTTGACGAACACTGTCGGCGAAGCAACGTCATTCGTGTCCAGAATTGCCACGCGTCCGTCTTCCGGAATCGCAACCCGGCCGTGTCGCAGATCAGACATGCCGTTCGGACAGGACTCAAACGGCAGTTGCAGCGCCGAAGCGGCCGCGTCGTCGAGTACCGTGTGACCATTGACTTCGCGCAGCGGGATCAGCGAAACACCGTCGTCGGAGGCCAGCAGGACGACCGGCGCAGTGTCCACCGGCGCGCCGTCGAATGACGCGCCGTCCACCGGCGTACCGTTTGTCATACGCAGGTCGTATGAGTTGCCGTTCGGGATGAATGACCGGTGACCTCCGGAGTTCCAGTCGAACGCGTGAAGTCCTTCCCAGTTGCATCCCAGCAGCAGATCTCCGGCGGGAACGAATGCTGCCTTGTCGATTTCCACCGGCCACCTGCGGCAGACGTTTCCGGACGCCACTTCGAAGCGAGCGATGTGTTCGCCGATCATCCCGACCATTGAACTTCCGTCTTCCGAAAACTGAACCGCGGTGCCGAGACCGGCAACGAGTTCTTCCCGAGCGAACACGTCCCACAGTCGCACGATGCCGTCGCTGCCGCTCGTCGCCAGCAAGCGGTTGTCCGGGCTGAACGCAATGGACGTAATCCAGGCTTCGTGTCCCGCAAAGCTGTCGTATTCCTCATCGGCATCGGCATCGGCATCGGGCGACAGCCGGAACAGCCTGACCAGATGGCGGCTGCCGCCAACGGCCAGCCAGTTGCCGTCCGGACTGAAGGCTGCCGCCTGCAGCTCATCGCCGGATCGAACTCCTGGTGAGCCCACAACTTTCTGCGTCAACACGTCGATGATTTTCAGTTGATCGCCGCCCCAGACCGCCAGGCGACGATCGTCCGGCGCGAACACGCAGCCGGACGGTTCGAACTCGACGTCAGCCGAGATCGTCGTGACGCCTCCCGACTCGGAAACCAGTGACACGCTGCCGTCTCGATTCACGACGGCTGCGGTTTCCGACAGAGAATCGAAACAGACGGCCGCCGGATGCCCGGAAACGGCCGGTCGCTCAGGTTCCGCGGAACTTGCCAGATCCCAGCGATAAACGGCGTCCGGCTGTTCCGCACGAACCAGCAGCCAGCGACCGTCCGGCGAAACTTCCACCTGCGCGGCGTGGCCGTCCGGCGGACGAAATCGCGAAGCGGGTTCACTGTCGCTCATCGAACTCAACACAACATCGTTCGCAAAGTCGACATGAACGGCACGGCGCAGCCGGCGGTCAAAGGCGATCAGAGCGGGATCGCGTGAAACCTGCGTGTTCGGCCAGCGACGCTGCAGGCGAAAGTCGGCCATCGCAAGGCAGGCGATTACTTCGTCGCGGATCTTCGCGCGAGTCGCCTCGTCCGCATCCAGATCGCGGGCCAGCGACCAGGCCTGTGTCAGTGAATCGAGTCCCTGAAACCGACGGCCGGCGACGCTGGAATTCCGGTTGGCCTGCGCTTCGGAAATCAGCGACGCCAGCAGGTTTCTCTGTCCGTCCTGTTCCGCCGCGACAGCTCGCTGAACCTGCTGACTGAGCCGGATGGTCATCACCGTCGCGACAATCGTGATCAGCATCAGTGCCGCGATCAGCGATGCCGACAGAGCCGCCACTCCGGGTTTTCGGCGACACCAGCGATGCAGACGCCCGAATGTTCCGACGGGTCGGGCCAGAATCGGCTGACCGTGCTGAAACCGCAGCAACTCGTCTTCCAGGTCCGCCGCCGATGAATAGCGCCGTCGAGGTTCCTTTTCCAGGCACTTCAGGCAGATCGTTTCCAGGTCTTTCGGAATCCGATTGCGAAGTCGCGCCGGAGCAACCGGTTCGGTCGTCTGCACGAGCTGCAGAGTTTCCAGATCGGATTCTCCAACCAGCGGCGGGCGGCCGGTCAGCAGTTCGTAAAGGATCGCGCCCAGCGAATACACGTCGGACGTTTCGTCGCACTGACTGACCTTGCCGCCGGCCTGTTCCGGCGACATGTACGCCGCCGTTCCCATGACGACGTTGCTGAGCGTCGTGTCGAAACCTTCCCCCTGAATCTTCGCCAGTCCGAAGTCAGAAATGCGCGGTTCGAACGGAAACGAAGCCGGCCGCAGCGGGTCCGACGCATCTCGCGCTTCGCCAGCCGGTTCCAGAAGAATGTTGCCGGGTTTCAAATCACGATGCAGCACGCCTCGCGAATGAGCGTGCCGGACCGCCGACGCCAACTGCGACATCAGCCACGCGACAAGCCGAATTTCCAGAGGACGATCCTGCCGCTTCAGCCATTCCGCCAGGTTTGGGCCCGAACAATAGGCCGAAGCGATATAGCACACGCCGTCGCATTCGCCCGCTTCATGAATCGGCACGATTCCCGGATGATTCAGCTGCTGCCGCTGCCTGTGCTTCCCGAAGAAATCGCTCCCGCAGCGCGTCGTCCGGAAACGCCCCTCCGCGAGGAACCTTGACCGCGACATTTCGCCGAAGCACCGGATCTCTCGCCAGCCAGACGACTCCAAACGCGCCCTGTCCGATCCAATCCTGAAACTCAAAACGGCTGATTTCGGGAACTCGCGGACGCCGCAGCGTTCGCCGCCGTTGTGGTGCTGCAGTGGGATGCGTCGATTCGCCGGCGGAGTTGATTCGACCGGTGACACGACGCAGAACGGAACCGGCATTTGCTTCCGGAATCAGCGTGTCAGCACTGCTGTCCGAATTCGCCATCGCGCCGCAAAGCGCGCGGACCAGCCGATCGTCGCTGTGAGCGGCCGTCAGCGATTCCAGTCGAGTGCAGCACTCGTCGCACGACTCCAGGTGCAGGCTGATCGCTCCGGATCGCGGACCGCTGAGCAGACCGTTCACGAAGTCCTGCAGCTCGCGTTCTCCGGGATGGGATGTCGTCAGTTGCATCGCGGAATACCGTCAGCAATGTCTCACAAGACGTCCGAACATCCGGCTGTCCCATCATCCGCCTCCAATGGCGTTCGTATTCTCCGCCGACGACGGGGATCGCCCTCGCCCGCAACGCGGGAGAGGGAGATTTTTCTGCGTCCAGCAGAAAAATCGGGGTGAGGGCCGACCGCGCCAGCCGTGCAGCCAGCCAGCGTGCGGCCGCTCTCCCCGCGTCGCAGCGTCTGAACGCCGCCGTAACGACGACCCTCCCGCGACGCGGAGGGTGGAGGAATCGTCGACGATCCTGATGTTGTCCGCCGACGCCGGCGGCGTTCGTAGCTGCAATCACGTCCTCGCCCGCAACGCGGAGGGAGATTTTTCTGCATCCAGCAGAAAAATCGGGGTGAGGGCTGACCGCCGCTGGCTGGGGTAAAACGAAAGCGCAGCGACCGAGCGACAGCATCAAAGTGCGTCGCTGGCCGAAATCTGTCAGCAAAACGTGGAATCATCCATCAGACCTTCCGCTTCCTGTCGCAGTTTCCGCAGCACTCGCGACTTCGCCGTGTACACCGCGCCGACCGAAAGATTCAGTTCCGCCGCCACGTCCTTCACCGGAACAGAATCCAGCACCAGCCGGCGAAACGCGACGACCGTGGTTTGTTCGAATTCTGCTTCAATCTGAGCAAACAGGACTCGCAGCAGGTATTCGTCGTGTTCGCGGTCCCAGAGCCGCGATGCCGGACTGCTGTCGTCTTCCAGTTGCTTCACGATCTCTGAGAACTCGCTGCCGCCCGGGCTTTCCGGATGAGCTTTTCGAGTTCTCCAGAAATGCTTCGTGCGGAACGCGGTGATTTCGCGAAGCCATCTGCGAAAAGCGCCCAGACGTCCGGAATGTTTGAATTGCGGCAGTTCCCGAATCACGACCGCCATGACGTCCTGGCTCAGTTCCTCCGCGTCATGGTGTGCAACGCCGCGTTTCTGCAGCCAGCCCTGAATCAGCGGTGAGTACAGATCCGCCAGTTCCTGCCACCCTTCCGCGGACCCCGCCTGCGCACGCTTCAGTAGGCTGAGATGTGTGGGAGACATGCGGAGTCCCGAACGAAGTCGGCCACTGCGACCGACGATTTTTGAAATTGCTGACAGATCGGCGCCGCACTCTGCACTCTAACGTCCGGACACGACAAACGACACACCGTGATCCGTTTTGCGTCAGGTTTTGACGGGCCGTCATTCGTCTCGATTCCAATGTTGCAACGTGCAACAACCTCGATCGCAGCGCCGTCACACGAAGGAAACCGCCCCGGTTTAGCCCGATCCATGAAAATAGGTGCCGTCGGCCCGGCACCTTTTTCACTTGTCATTCCGCATATTTCCGTACTTGACGGGCCGTCGGAACCTACTGGGTTCCCGCCTCCGCGGGAATGACGGGGGTGTAGGTGCCGACGGCCCCGCGACACTATGAATACAGCAAACACTGACCTTCCGAATCACTCCACGTTCCATGCGCAGTCCCACGACCGTACCCGTCACTCTGGAGAACCCCATGACGAAACGCAACCATCATCGAGCGGCGTTCACGCTGATCGAACTACTGGTGTCGATTGCAATCGTCGGAGCGCTGCTGGCGCTGACGGTTCCCGCCGTGCAGTCGGCTCGGGAATCGGCGCGTCGGACGGGCTGCCAGAACAATCTGCGGCAGATCGGTGTCGCCCTGCATGGATTCGAAAGCTCGCATCGCAGCCTTCCGCCCAGCCGGGATGCTTACGACGCGCGGCATCATTCGTGGGCGACGGCCCTGCTGCCGTATCTGGATCAGGCAAACGTCTTCGATCGCTACGACTACGGCCACGCCTGGAACCACGAACTGAACGTGCCGGTCATCAAGTCGGACGTTCCCGTGTTTCGCTGCCCGTCGGCGGTTGAATCGTGGTCTGGCAAGTCCGACTACGGCGGCAACTTTGGAACAACACTCACCGGCCTGGAACCCGGCTTCAGTCGCGGACTGGGCTGGGAAGCCGGAGTCCTGCTCGTGGTGCGAATTCCCTACGGCACCATCTTTCGCAAACGGCCCGTGACGATGGCGGAAATCCGCGACGGAGCCAGCAACACGATTTCCGTGGTCGAAGATGCGGACCGCGACGCTCACGAAGGAGGCCGCTGGGGTGATGGTCACAACGGCGTCGCTCACGACAACGGCCCGGTGAATAACTCACCGTCGAGCGAAATCTACAGCCGGCACCCAGGCGGTGCTTACGTTTTGATGACCGACGGATCGGTCCGTTTTCTGACCGAATCCATGGACCTCGGCATCCTCGGCGCGCTGTGTACGCGCGCCGGCGGTGAGGTGACAGAACTCTAACGCTCACATGTTTAACCGCGACCCCTGGGGAGCGCTGTGCTGACTGAGGCACCTGACACCTCAGCCGCGTGACCATCCAATTGGCAGCGAATGCTCTTTGCTGCCAGGTGGTCCGGGAGCCTCGGCGATCGTCGGAACGCAGCGCTCGCCAGGGCTCGCGGTTAAACATGGGAGGGTCGCGGTTAAACATCGGACTCGAGTCTCATGAAACGAATTGCTTCACAGGCCATTTCCCAACCCTCAATCAGGAGACCTCACATGCGTTTCACATTTACTGTTCTGACGACATTGGCATTCGCGTTCGCCGCGGCTGACGAAGCCAGCGCTGCGCGACAGAGGTTCGGTGGCGAAGTTGTCGTGACGAATCGGACTCCGTTTGCCATTCGAGTGTGGATTCGACACGGTCCGAGGCTGCTGACCACTGCGCGCCTTGAACCCATGGAATCGGTGACGTCGCCGAGTGTCAAACTGGGGAATAATAAGACTGACCCGAGCGACTTTGAAACAATCAGCCTTCGCGCGCGGGGCCTGGAACCGCCGATTCAAGGGCGGAATGCGACAGACTTTTCGTCAGCCGCCTGACCGCCGCCATTGGAAGGTCAGGTCCATTGCCGATGTCACTACCACATTGGCTGGAAGCGACGTGCTGTTCTTCGATCTTGAGGACGGCGACTGCAACGACAATCCTGAAGACCCGGGCGATCCGCCTGGTGAAGATCCGGGTGAAACACCGGGCGAAGGCACGGAAGTCTCGACCGTTCGCATGATCGATCGGTAATGCTGGCGTCGTCAACGGGACTGTTGCTGCTGAGCCTGGCCGGCTTCGTCCTCGGTCGCACCTGCGGCGGCGGGATGAAACCGGCAGCGAATCCGTTTAGTCCCGTGCGACCGGTGCGTGGCTTCCTCACCCTCCCGCGCCGCGGGAGCGTCATCGTCGCAGCGGCGTTCAGCCGCTTCGACGCGGGGAGGGCGTCCCCGCGCCACTGCCCGCTGGCGCGGCTTGCGTCGGTTCACCCCGATTTTTCTGCTGAACGCAGAGGTCTCTCCCGCGTTGCGGGCGAGGGGAATTGGGTAGGTTTCTACGAACGTCGTCGTCGGACGAACATCAGGATTGAAAACAGCATGCAGCCGTAGGCGAACACGTCGCCTCGACGCGTGTAGAAGCTTTCCTGTTCGAACAACGGCGATTCCACAATCACCGACTGGGGACGGTGAGGAATCGCCTGTTGTTCGATTCGGCCGGTTGCCGTGACGACTGCCGTCGAACCGACGACGCCGCATCGCAGCAGCCAGCGGCGGTTCTCGATCGCTCGAAACCGAGCGATCTGCTGGTGCTGCAACAACGCCGCAGAGTCTCCGAACAGCGACAGGTTGTTCAGGTTCAGCAGCACGGTCGCTCCTTCGCGAACGGTCTGACGCACGGGTTCGGCCAGCAGGTCCTCGTAGCAGATCAGTACTCCCAGCTTCGGGCCGCCCGGCAGAGACAGCGGGGCCGCGGAGTTTCCCGCACGGTTGTTGGAACTTCCCAGCAGCGACTGCACTCCCGGAATCCACTGCTGCCCGACGACGTATTCTCCCCACGGCATCAGAAACCGCTTGTGATAACGGCCCGCGATGTCTTCGTGAGCATCGATCAGAAACGCCGTGTTGAAAACGGCCTCGCTCTCGGCCGCTCCTTCGGGAAAACTTCCGCCGGCACACAACAGAGGAACGCCCAGCCCCGGACACGGCCGGCTGTCATCTGCAAAGGTGGAGTGTTCGCGAACTTCGTCCACATCCCGGAAACTGTCCAGCACCAGCGAAAAGTCATCGACGCAGGATTCCGGCCAGACGACAAGATCCGGCGGCTCGGTGATCGCTCTGCGATGCGTTTCGCAGCCGCTGCAGGTGGTCGTCGCCGAGCGACCCCGGCTGCATCATTGCGATTCGCAGCTTGACGTTCGGCCGCGGATTCCAGCGACGTGATTCGCAGGAAGCCCTAACCTGCCGGCGACCACAACCGTCGCACAGCAGCGCATCGCGACGAATGCGGGATCTCGATATCTCTCGCGGCGGCATGAACAGCACTGGTCCGGCGCTGCAGAATTCAGCCGCGACGGCCGCGGCCCACACCATCAGAAAACTGACGCCGTAGACTCCGGTGAATTCCGCGATCTGGCACACCGGCAGAAACCCGACCTGTGAATGTCCCATCCGCCACGGAAAGATGTGCGGCCAGCCCCATTCCAGAGCGACCCAGACAGCCGGCAGCGTCAGCACGGAATTCACGCCGCGTTGTCTCAGCCAGCCGACAAGATACCCGAAGACGCCGAATCGAAACGCGTCCCAGGTGATCGCCAGAGCCGCCGACGAAGTGCCGCTCAGCAGACTAACGTGCAGATTGTCCGACGCAACTTCCGGAAACCAATAGAACGCCGTCGCGAGCCCCACGATTCCGGCCAGCAGACTGCGTCGAAAGGCCACGTGCGGCGGCTGTTGATCACACACGGCGACCGCCAGCACCAGACCAATCCAGGCTGCCACAAACGCACGTTCGTCCAGCCACGGAAGCGCCATGAGCACTCCGCCGGATACTGCGATGATGAAAGGCACAAAGCGTTTCAATCTCACGCTTTCAAGAGAAGCCACCGTGATTCGGTCAGGTCAGGATACCACGAAGCACACGAAGATCACGAAGCAATCAATGGCCGGGAAACGCGGCAGGATCGCTGCAACACCAAGCCCGAAGTCATCGCACAGGCTACGCCTCGCGCGGGTTGTGAACAACGGCGGCGCCGACTTCGGGCCCGATATCCGGATCTGCCGGTTCGGGGCTTCGCCGGCAATTCGGAATATCCTCAGCACGGACGCGGGTTGCCCCGGGTGATTGGCAAATGTCGAATTCCCTGCGGAGTGCGGTCTTGTACGAACTCATCTGCCGCACACCTTGCATTCTGCTTGACTCACCTTGCGGGGTTGCCGACAAGTTGCGGTCTAAAGAGCAACCGTTGACCGTTGAGGCACACGCCGTCAAGACATCCCACGCCGATCGCACCGATGTACGATTCCCATGACACGCGAGCCAGCCTGCTGAGCGGTTTGCGAGATTCCAGCGATGAGTCGCGTTTCGAGTACTCCTGGGAACGTTTCAACGAACGCTACACGCCTCGCATGTATCGCTGGGCTCGACGGATGGGTCTCAGTCAGGCAGATGCGGAGGAAGTCTGTCAGGATCTGATGCTGAAACTGCTGAAGCGGTTAAAGACGCTGACTTACAACCCGGATCTGACTTTTCGCGGCTGGCTGCGTGCGGTGACTCGGAACGCAGTAATCGACTTTATCGAAGCCCGAAAGCGCATGCACCCGATGGAAGACACAGCACTGCAGGCACTGGTTGACCGGCATCCGCTGGAACAGGAACTGAATCGGCTGTTTGACGAAGAATTGCTGGCGACGGCATGCGAGAGCGCGGAAGCAAGGCTGCGGCGTACAGAAACCGGCACTCGCAATTGGGAAATCTTCGTGCGTTTGCAGGCACCGGATTCCGTGCCGGATGCAATTGCCGACGAATTCCGCATTCGCCGGCACGCGGTTTACGTGGCGAAAAACCGAGTGATGGAAGTTCTCCGCGACGAAGTGAACGCCTGAATTCGGAAGGACCGCACGGCTGATCGCCAGGAAGGAACGTTTTCCGGCGGAGCCTGGAACTCAGACATCGGCGGGCGGCAACTGATCGATAATCTTTTTCAGGTCTTCGATTTCCGTGCCGAGTCCCTGCAGAATGACGCGCGAAGAACGTCGGGTGATTCGCTGGCCGGTTCGGTGAAGTCATCGCTGTCCACACGCCTGATGATTTCACGCAGTAGCTCCTGGTTTCGACGCGCAGCGACAATCTTCTACCAGCATCTGACGGATGTTCGCTGCGGCTTCCGGGGTTGATTCGCCTCGGACTCCGCCGCGGCCTGATCCAGCAGCATGCAGGAAATGCCCATCATGTACAGGTTGCGAGCCACATTTTCGATATTTTTCAGGTTGCCGGGATCTTGTTCCATAAACGGTCTGGCGGCGCGATCGAGCCTCTGCGGAAGGCTATGGCTACCTGAACTCTTCGCGCCCGGCGTGATAGTCGGCCCATGCCTGCAGCACGGTCTGCAACGCGATGTACTGCGTACGTGACATTGCCGCATCCGGAATCGGGCAGCACGCGCTTCACGAAAACCGAGCCTCCGCTTCTTCATGCTGATCCAGCGTGGCGTGACACTGTGCCAGTTTCCGAGCTGTCACGGAGGCCGTGTCAATGATGGTCTGCGGATCGCTGAAGCCGGTGGCCTGCACTGGATCCGCCTAGTTCCGCATCCCGTCGCAGATGCGCGTAAGCGCCTCGTCGGGCCGGTCGCCGTCGAGCAGTATAAGCCTGAGTTTGTTTTCAACGGTGGACAGCAGATAACGCGGCTCCGAATTATCGGGGTCTGCTTTCATCAGGGCGTTCAGCGGATTGATGGTCGACTGCAGTAGCGTGACGGCCCCATCGACGTCACCCCGGGCGAAACGAACATCGGCATCCAGTTTATCGATCCGGCATTCGTCCAGACGATGCACAAGGCTGTCGGACGCTTTACCTCTTCGCGGAGAACCGGCCTGAATCGCCCGCAGTTCCGTGACATACTCCGCCGCTTCCTCGAACCGATCCGATTCCCGCAGATTGATGATCAGGTCCTGTCGAAGTATCCACGCCTTGTCATACAGATCCTGACTCCTCCAGCGGACGACATCTTCGGCGGGCAGCAATCGGCAGGCTTCCAGCAATGCATCCGTCGCCTGCGCGCGCAGCCCCTTCGCAATTTGAAGTTCCGCCCGGCGTTCAAGAATGGATACGGTTTCGCGAATGATGTTGATATCGCCGGCGGGCCGATGCTTCCTGAACTCCGCAAGCGTGCTTTCGCCCTTTCGCAGCCATTTCTCGGCCTGGTCCGCATTCCCCTGTCGCAGTCGCAGCAGGCACATTCCGTTTTCCAGGCCGGTCCGCGCCAGCAGCAGGGATGACAGATCCCGCGAGTTCGGTCCTGCGGCGATCGCGTCGTCAATCTCCGCGAATGCTGCGTCGTACCGGTCGGCGGCCGCGTCCCAGTTGCGGTACTCGAACATCTGAATGCCCGCGAGATAGACGTGGAGTCTGGCCTGTTCAATCGCATTCCTGGCGGACGCTCGGTCGGACGCCTCACCAACGATATCCAGGGCGCGCAGCAGGAATTCGCCATTGGCAATTCGCGGGTCGAGCCGTTCCGGTGGCGGCACGTTGTCGCGTTCGTCTGTGCCTGACGATTGCTCTGCCTGCTCAGCCGGCGACGACACGCCGGGTAGCCTCTGTTCCTTTGGAAGATCCCGGTACAGCGTCTGAACGCGTTGTTCCAGGTCATCGTAAAGGCCGGAAAGTCTTGTCGACGTCGCGGCGATGGCCTTCGCCTTGCCGTTCAATTCGGCCTGCAATTCACGGTTTCGATTTCCGCTCATTATCCAAAGCACTGCCATCACCAACATCAGAATGGCGACCGACAGCAGTATCACGGCCGGGTACTTTGCCAGCAGTCGGGACCATCGCTCGGCTGCGGTGTAGCGATGTGACGAAACCGCGGACGTCGTCAGCCATGCGCGAACTTCATCGGCGATGGCACGTGCAGAATTCAGCCTTTGCGACTTGTCCGGGTGGATGGCCGCGCGGCAGATGGAAATCAGTTCCGCCGGAATCTTCGCGCCCCGAGGATGCATGACTTTCGGATGACGGCCGTTGGCGATTTGCCGCAGGCGGTCCAGAACTCGCAGCGACTTCTGTTTCGAATCCTCTTCGGGATCTGCCGGCGTAGACTGCCAACTGCCGGCGGCATCCGAATGCGGAGCCACACCGGTCAGAATGTGAAACAGGATGGCTCCAAGCCCGTAGACATCCGTTTGCTGGTCATACTCGCTGGTGTGACCGGCGGCCTGTTCGGGCGACATCCAGGCAATTGTTCCCATCGACTGTTTCGCCGACGTCAGCCGCAGCGCGTCATCGGATTCGTCGCCGCGCGCCGCGTCGTCCGCGGAATTCGTGGTACCGGACACAGATTCTTCCGAGCGATCAGCGAATCCGGCGAGTCCCCAGTCCAGCACGACAGCGCGGCCGTTTTCGTCGATGATGATATTCTCGGGCTTCAGATCGCGATGCAGAACTCCCTGCTTATGGGAGACACGCAGCGTGTCGCAAACGTCGATGAACTGCTCGATGATCGTTCGGAAATCGGGAGCGCCGCGTTTCAGAACGGGCCGACCCGATTCGTGAAGTGCCTCGATCTTCCGTTGCAATGTCGCGCCCTGAATGAATTGCATAACATAGAACTCGCGACCGTCCGGCAGTTCCCCCTTTCCGTACACGGCGGGAATTCCGGGATGCTGCAGACGACTGGTGACTTCGTACTCGCGTCGAAACCGAAAAACCCGGTCCGCCGATGCCGGCCGGTCGCGACGAAGAGACTTCAGTGCCACTCGGCGAGTCAGTCGGGTGTCGCGGTAAACGCTGACTTCTCCCAGGCCGCCTTTCAGAGTCGGACCGACATAAATCAGGGAACAGTCGAAGTCAGCTGACTCTTCCGGTGCGGTGACAGTCGGTTGATGAATGCGATCTGCCTGTTCCCTGATACGACGGACGAGTTCGGGTTTCCCGTCGCTGCTGGCCGTCGCCGCCAACTGAAACTCATCAGCGGACGACGGCATTTCGTTTGCGACAACCGACAGCTTGTCCTGGCAGTCGCGACACGATTCCAGGTGCCACTCCGCGCGAGTCAGTTCTTCCCCCGAAAGTGCTCCCGCGACCAGCGCGCGGAGGATTTCGATTGTCAGGTGTGGCGATTCCAGCGTCTCGGACTCGCTTGCGGTGAATAGTGAGTCGGCCATGAGTCTGCTTCTCGGCTTGAGGGATCCGGGAATAAATCCCGGTGGATGCCAGACTGTGAAGCGAGCAGACTATTGGCAATCTGCAGAGAATTAAACAAAACCGCCTTACGAAGGAGCTGCCGGCGACAGATTTCGCCGGCCGCTCAATCGCGGGGATCGAAAGAACAACGGCACCGCCAACACGCCCTGGTCAGACACTGGTGTCCGTTTCATTGGACACTCGGTAGGTAACGTCGGAAGCTCCCGGCAGAAGCTGCAGTTTCAGGTTGACCTGGTAGCCGCGAAGTCTCATCAACAGATATCTGTCACCCGTCGACAGCGTGACGCTGTTGCCTGACCGTGTGACGGAGTAGTTGCCCACGGAGATCTCGGCACCGCGACCGTCTTCCAGCGAGAGCACGACGTCTGACAGGTTGCCGGATGTCACTTCAACGGTCCACGAAAATTGAATTCGCGGATAACGAGCACTGGCGGACACGTAGTAGTAGTCCGTCTCATCGTCTGAAGTCAGCCGATCAGTAGTGCTGCGATTTGGCAGCCAGATTGCGTCCGACCGAACATTGTTTGTTCCGTTGGGATCGGAATCGGCCGGCGCCATCAGCACGAAATCATACCGCGCTGACCAGTTGCTTCGCCCGCTGCCATTCCATGCACGGACCCAGACGCTGTGGTCGCCGGAAGCAAGATCCGCCGTCGGAGTATACGACGCGCCGTCAACGCTGCCCTGATAGACGACACGGGCTCCGGTCGTTCGGTTGTTGACCCACAATTCGTAGTGAGTCGCGCCCCCACTTTCCGTCCAGCGAAATGTCGGAGTGGCATCGGAAGTGTCTGCCGGTCCGGTCACCGACGGAGTTGCCGGGATCGCCTGGGAGGAAACGACACAACTGTGTGGGGCCGACCAGTCACCGGGCTGGCTGCCGTTCCACGCCCGTACCCACACCGTATGCTGCCCCGGCTGAAGTTCTGCCGCCGACCGGAATTGCGTCCCCGCGATACCCGACTCGTAGAACGACTCGCCGGCCGATCGATCTGTTCGAAACCCACAATTCGTAGTGCGTTGCGTTTTCTGCATCGGTCCAGCGAAACTCCGGAGTCGTGTCGCTGGTATCCGTCGGGCCGGTCACTCTGGAGACCCCGGGCCGCTGGACCGTTTCCTGAAGCTCGAATGAGTGACCCGCCGACCAGCGCCCCGGAACAGAGCCGTTCCAGGCCCGGACCCACACGGTGTACGTGCCTTCCGGGATTTCCCCGGTCGGCGTAAACCGTGTGGAGGTGACGTTCCCGTCGTGAATCACACGGCTGTTGATGTCGCGATTGGTGACCCACAATTCATAGCGAGTCGCGTTCCCGGCGGACGTCCAGGTGAAAGTGGGCGTTCTGTCCAAAGTGTCCGCGGGACCGGTGACCGTCGAAGTTCCCGGAACCGCCGTTGTGGCCAGCGCATCGGTCTGCAGTCGCACCTGGTAGCTTTCACCAAAACCGCTCGCATCATAAAGGTAGACGCGTGCGAAGTAGGTGCCCGCATCCAGCGTCGTTTCGATGCGTTCCGGTTGACCGCCGGATCGGATCGACCGAGCGATCGTGCTGCCACTGGAGTTCTCAAGTTTCAAATCGAGATCACCGCGGAACTCATAGAGATCCGGATGCAGCTTGTAGAGATCCAACTGCACTTCGGCCCGGGAATGTAGCGTGAATTCGTAGTAGTCGACGTCACCGACCGAGCGAATGCCGCCTGTGATGACGACGTCCGCGTTGGGACTCGACCGGGTGGTTACAGCCAGAGTGTCGGCGGCAGCAGGAGTGTCGTTGAATTCCTGTTCGAAATTCGGCCCCGGTTCCCACCCGGTGCTGCTCAGCAATTGCTTCGGCTCCAGGCATTCCAGACCGGAAATGACGGAATGACTTCGCGACGCGGACCTTCGCCGCGGACGGCTGAATACGAATCGAATGATTTGAGCAAGCGTCTTACGGAACATCGGGCGTCTCCTGAAAGAATCGCGGAATTCAGCGGTGGTGCGACTTCGGCACAACAGCGTTACCCCGCGACGTCCGGAGATCTCTCAGGATTCCGCGCGAAAAATCGGAGATTGTTCCGAGAATCCCGCTCGCGGCAGAAAGGCGGCTTCCACCGACTGCAGGCGATACTTGTCACTTCCAGGCGATTCCGCAAAGCTTCGTGCTCCCCTCGAATTGCGTTCACGTACACGATCGGATCATCAGGAGCGAGACACACAACATGGCAGTCGTTGAAAAGCTTGGGCAGTTTTATCTGGGGCGCAAACATGATCTGGAATCCGGCCGGACGCTGGCTGACGAACTGCATTACGACGCCAAGGACCTGACGACTCACGCCGTCTGCGTGGGCATGACGGGCAGCGGGAAGACGGGGCTGTGCCTCTCGCTGCTGGAAGAAGCGGCCATTGACGGAATTCCGGCCATCGCCATCGATCCCAAGGGCGATCTCGGAAACCTGATGCTGACGTTTCCTCAACTGCGGCCGGAAGATTTTCAGCCGTGGATCGATCCCGGCGACGCCACCCGCAACGGCATGACCGTTCCCGAATACGCTCGGCGCACCGCGGAAACGTGGCGTCGAGGCATGGCTGAATGGAACCAGGAACCCAGCCGGATTCAGTTGCTGAAGGATTCCGCCGACGTTGCGATCTACACACCCGCCAGCAGCGCCGGTCGGCCGCTGACGGTTCTGAAATCGTTCACCGCTCCGGCTCCCGCGGTTCTGGCCGACGGAGAAGCGCTGCGGGAACGCATCATGGCGGCGGTGTCCGGACTGCTGGCTCTGCTGCAGATCGACGCCGATCCCATCAGCAGCCGCGAACATATTCTGCTGTCGACGATTCTGGAAACGTCCTGGAAGCAGAACCGCGACGTCGACATGGGAACGCTGATTCGTTCGATTCAGGCGCCGGATTTTGACCGCGTCGGTTTTCTGGATCTGGAATCCTTCTTTCCCGCCGCCGAACGTTTCAAGCTGGCGATGTCGCTGAACAACATGCTGGCGTCGCCGAGTTTCGCGGCGTGGCTGGAAGGCGAACCGCTGAACATTCAGAAGCTGTTCTATACACCGGAAGGCAAGCCTCGCATCGCCATCATTTCCATTGCTCACCTGTCCGACGCGGAGCGCATGTTCTTCGTCACGATCCTGCTGAACGAAGTCATCGGCTGGATGAGAAGCCAGCCGGGCACGTCCAGTCTGCGAGCGATGCTTTATATGGACGAAGTGTTCGGCTACTTCCCGCCGACCGCGAATCCTCCGTCGAAGCAGCCGATGCTGACGCTGCTGAAACAGGCGCGAGCGTTCGGGCTGGGCTGCGTTCTGGCGACTCAAAACCCCGTCGACCTGGACTACAAGGGCCTGTCCAATGCGGGAACCTGGTTTCTGGGCCGCCTGCAGACAGAACGCGACAAGCTGCGAGTGCTGGAGGGACTTGAAGGAGCCGCCGCGTCCGCCGGCGCGGGTTTCGATCGGTCCAAAATGGAACAGACTCTGGCGGGGCTCGGCAGCCGCGTGTTTCTGATGAACAACGTTCACGAAGACGAACCGGTCGTGTTCAAAACCCGGTGGGCTCTGTCGTTTCTGTGCGGGCCGGTGTCGCGGCAGCAGATCGAAACTCTGATGGCGCCCTACAAGTCCGATCGTCCGATAACCACGGTCGCCGCATCATTCGGCCTGAAAGCCGAAGCTTCCGGAACCGACGCGGCCGCGCGTCCGGTGCTGCCGCCGGATATCGACGAATACTTCCTTCCGGCTCACTACGACAGCGATCAGCTTGTCTATCGACCGGCATTGCTGGGCGAAGCAAAGGTCCACTTTGTGTCATCATCGCACGACATGGATCAATGGGAAGACGTGACGCTGCTGCGTCTGCTGAGCGACGATGTCGATTCCGACCTGTGGACGGAAGCCGACGAATGGGACGAAGACAATCTGCCCGAACTGCGCCCCGCTCCCGAAGCGGGTGCCGCCTTTCGAGACCTGCCGTCGGCGGCGCTGCAAAAACGATCCTATGGAAAGTGGGCTTCGGCGCTGAAAGACTTTCTGTACCGCAACCGAAAACTGGCGGTCTGGACCTGCCCGACTCTGAAGGAACACTCGGAACTGCATGAATCGGAAGCCGATTTTCGAATCCGCCTGCGACACGCTGCTCGCGAAGAACGTGATCTGCAGGTGGAAAAACTGCGATCCAAATACGCTTCAAAATTCGGGACACTGCAGGATCAGATCCGGCGAGCTCAGCAGAAGATCGAAACCGAAAAGTCCCAGAAGTCTCAGAAAACGATGTCCGCCGGACTGTCGATTTTGACCAGCGTCGCGGGAGCACTCTTCGGCCGCAAACTGAAAAGTGCCGCCACGGTTTCAAGAGCCGGCACGGCCATCCGCTCCGCCGGCCGCATCGCCGCCGAAGCCGAAGACGTCCGCCACGCGGAAGAAGCTCTGGAAGCACTGGAAACGAAGGAAGCCGATCTGAACGCGGAAGTCGAAGCCGAAGTCCGGCAGATTCAGGACTCCTTCGACCCGGACCTGATGGAACTCAGCCAGGAAGAAATCAAGCCCCGCAAATCGGACCTGAACGTCGAACGAGTCGTCCTGGTCTGGCTCCCCTACACCCTCGACCCCACCGGCACCGCCGAACGAGCGTTCTGAGGCGGCGGCACCCGCAACACCCGCCGCCACCGCGCGAATATAGTCGGCTGCGGAGAACGGCACGTCTGTCCTCACAGAACGCCGCGTTTTCGCCGTTCCGTGTCCTCACGAATTCAGTCAGTCCATTTCAGGTGCCCACACTGAATGTCAGGACTGGCAAATCGCAGTCAAAGTCGTTCAAGTACGGTGACACGTCGTGTGCTCTCGACGACTGCCGATTCCGGCGCGACGACGGAGTTGAAAATCGGGAAATGTCCTGGGAAAGATTGCATGACAACTGCCCGCGGCCATCAACTGGAGCTGTTCGATGTCGGCGAAATGCCTGAAATCGTCGGCGGGTATCCGATGATGCGATACATGGGGAGCAAGTTTCGGTTGCTGCCTTGGATTCACTCCGTTCTGCAGGAGCTTGACTTCGATCAGGCCCTCGATGGGTTCTCGGGTTCCGGATGTGTCGGATACCTGCTGAAGGCGATGGGGAAGGAAGTCTGTTCGTCAGACTTTCTGAATTTTCCAACCGTGATCGCAACGGCGACAATCGAGAATCCCGGCGTAACTCTGACGCCGGACGAAGTCGAATTGCTGCTCGCGCACGACCCGAAACATCGGCGGTTCATTGAAACGACGTTCAATGGCATCTTCTTTACGACTGAAGACCTTCGC
Source organism: Planctomycetaceae bacterium (assembly GCA_041398785.1). NCBI lineage: Bacteria > Pseudomonadati > Planctomycetota > Planctomycetia > Planctomycetales > Planctomycetaceae > Planctomycetaceae bacterium. Next base: position 151,838 of record JAWKUA010000017.1, read on the forward strand.
TTTCTTGACCGAGTGAGCTGGAACCTGCCGAAGCTGGGCAACAGGTACAAGCAGGCAATTGCTGCGTCCGCGATGATTCGTGCCTGCGCGAAACGGCAGCCACGGGGGGTCTTCACAGTTGCGGGTGATCCGGATAGATACAAGGACGACCGCCGCGACCTGAGGATGAGTATCGAAGAACACTTTCTGGAACACGTTGACGTATACAACGCGGCAGTGTTCAACAACGGCCGAAGCAACCGGGCGATTCGCTCTGACATCTTCTCAGTGGGCAGCAGCTTTGATCTCGTCTACCTCGATCCGCCGTACGTTCCCCGTTCCGACGACAACTGCTACATGAAGCGATATCACTTTCTGGAAGGTCTCTCGTGCTATTGGAATAATGTTGAGATCATGGAAACAAGCCGTGTCAAAAAGATCTCAAAACCCTTCACACCGTTCTCATACAGAAGGACTGCGATCGAAGCTTTCGACCGAATGTTCGCGAGTTTTGCCGACAGCACAATCGTGCTTTCCTATTCCTCCAACGGGTACCCCGATCTGACTCAACTGAAGGAAATGCTGGGCAGATACAAGGGCACCGTTGACGTCCATCAGCGATCACACCGGTACCATTTCGGGACGCACAGCAAGGCATCGCGCAACCAGGTTGTTGAGTACCTGATCGTCGGACAATGAAGCGGTACCGCCAGACTCTCGAAGAAATTCTCTCGGCCCTGTCCCCGGTGGACACCACCTGGATGGACGATCATTCCGTTGCTGTTGTAGCGGCAATGTCCGAATTTCCAGTCAAGCCACACTATGATCGCGATGACGTCGCCGGCCTGTTGTCCGCCGATTTCAATACTGCGATAACACTGTTTCGACTGGTGCTGACACTGTGAAATGGGGACAACAACTGAAGTTCCGGATGAGTCGCAACACCAGACTGTTGGCCGTCTATGTAGATCAGCCCCTGAGCGCCGGATCTGACCGCGGCGACGTGATGCCACTCTCCGTCATTGACCGTCCGCACTGACGAGAAAGTGAATTGCGTGCGGAAGTTGCCATAAACGAAAAAAGTGATGTAGCCATCACTCTGTACCAGCACCTGGTATTCTCCGTTGAAGCCGCTATCCCTCTGCTGAACCACAACGCCGTCCGATGTCGCTGACGTGCGAATCCACGCAGCCGCTGTAAAGTCTGCCCTGCCCCCCAGTGAAGCTCCTGTTCCGACAGTGACGCGGTCGTTCACGCCGTCAAACTGCAGGCCGCCGCCAGTCACTCCGTGGGTCCGTGCGGCTCCTTCGATAGTGCCATCGCTATCGCCCACGGAATCAACCGCTGTGCTTCCTGCCGTTTCATCAAATTGCCATGACGCGATCGGTTCTGGAACAGGTGATCCGAACCCGCCGGCCTGAAATGCTCCGGTCGCGGGGTTGATGGCGGACAGCAAACAGCGGACTTCGAGCACCTCAGCGATCGGTATCTGCTTCAATCGGCGCTGCCGGACATCGGCCACCGAATGGCAGTTGGAGTTGTGTCGGGAGAAAATGCTCCGCGCGAGCCGATGCAAATGATTCATGTGTAGCCCCTGCGATTGTCATTGGTCGCGTTACGGCTGACAGATTATCAGCCACCGAATGTTGTTTCCACGACTCAACCGGTCCACGGATGAAAGCTCGTGAAAGTGTTCATGGCCTGTAATTCATCGCGTGCGTTTCGCTGCCAATCGCAACCCGCCGGACGGCACTCACTGACGGGGCAGTGTCCGGAACAGCGTGCAATCATTGGCCGTATCTCTGTGCACGCATAGAATTTGGATGATGGCATCGAGGTCGCATCCCGCGAGAAACGGCGCGGCGAAAACGTTGCGACATTTTCGCAATTCGTTTCCTGGAAAGTGAATTCCAATGCCGACTGCATCGGGAAATCGCGGAAGGCGCTGCCTGATCTGTTCCGGAAAGGTCCGCGACGGAGCATGCGTCGTTTGCGGTGCGTCCGCCAAATGCGTCAATGAGACATTCTCTGCGGGAATAGACAGCTATGCTGATGCAGTGAAGCACCGTACCCGCAGGGACACACATGCTGAAATGCGAGATCGTTTCAAGCGGGCCGTTGAATTCTCTGACCGCCTCTTGCATCTGACTTCTCCTGCGTATCGGTCCGAAATTCTCGCCACAGTACAACGTCAACAACTTGCCTGGCATCGAGCGCAAGCTCTCATCATGGTGCCTTCCAGCTTTGTTGTGCTGACCGCCGTGATGCGGCTCGCCCGCTGGATTTCGACGCGATACGAGTACGGACCTGGACCGTATTTGTTCCTGACAATCGCACTGGTCGTGCTGATCGGGTTTCCGCTGTTGATTTTTGTGGAGAATTTCGTTCCGGACGATCAAACTTACCGTCAGGTTCCCCATCCGCTGATACTGGCTGCGATGCAATTGGTCAAAATCCCTGTGTTTATGAAATCTGATTTCCTCTTCCCTGCCATCCTGTTTGCCAGTTGGCTGGTTTCCGTTTTCATCTGATCAAGCCTCACAACATCGCCCTTTGACTTCCCCTGAATACGCGAGAGATGCTGGTAGCAGCATGCTTTGCCATCAGTTTCTGCGGCTATGCAGCGGTTACCGTTCACAGCCGTCGGCAGGTTTTTCCAAAACCTGCCAGTAGTCAGGAAAAGCGTTGATTCACGTGACGCGGTCCCTGCGAACAAAGCGCTGGTGAAAGGAGTTCGGCCAGCATGCACGGCCTGGTTTTGGAAAATCCAGGCGACGATTGTTTGTCGCTACCGGACGGCAGGATTCAACTCCACAATTCCGTGATGGGGCTGCCGTTGTCCACGACGGGGACCGGTCTGCCCTGTTTGTCGATGACTCGCATTTCGTGGTCGATGCCCAGAGCGTGGTAGACGGTGGCGGCGAGGTCTTCCGGGGACCAGGGGTCGTTCAGCGAAAAGGCGGCGTGAGCATCCGAGTCACCGATGACTCGTCCGCCCGCGATGCCGCCGCCGGCCAGCACGGATGAGAACAGCGTGCTCCAGTGATCGCGGCCCCATTCGGCGTTGGCTTTCGGTGTGCGGCCCATTTCGCCGGTGGCGACAACCAGCGTTTCGTCCAGCAGACCGCGTTCGTCCAGATCGCGGATCAGTGCCGAGTAGGCCTGGTCGAAGGTTGGCAGCAGGTGCTTCTTCACATCGTCGCTGTTGCGATGCGAGTCCCAGCTATAGCCGTCGACGCAGTCGTAATGCACGGTGACAAAGCGGGCTCCGGCTTCGATCAGTCGCCGAGCCATCAGGCAGGACTGACCGAACAAATGCCGACCGTAGCTGTCTCGCAATTCATCCTGTTCGCCGCGAATGTCGAGCGCATCGCGCGTGCGTCCGGACGTCACCAGTGCGAACGCTCGCTGCCGGAACGCGTCGTACCCGGAAGTCGCTCGCGCGGATTCCAGCTTTCGGTGAGCGATGTCGAACTGCGACAGCAGGGATTCGCGAGAACGCAGCCGGTCGATCGTGATCCCTTCCCGTCCCGCCATCCCCGCGATTTCGAACGTCAGTTCCTCGTCGCTGCAGTCGCGCCAATACGGATTGTCGGTCAGTGACTGTTTGTCGATCTGAGTCGTCAGCGGGTTGTAGCGATGCCCGAGCCAGCCGGCATGTTCACCGGGGCGCGGGTACTGACCCTGTTCCTGCAGCCGCCCGAGCGAATTCGGGACGACCATGTAGGCCGGCAGCGGAGAACTCATTCCGTTGCGCTGCTGATCCAGGTATTCAACGATCGATCCCATCGACGGCCAGTCATCGGGAGTCGGCGAAAAGCCGCCGCCGACGGGAATATGCCAGCGCTTGCCGGTCTGCAGATAATGGCCGCCTCCGCTGTGGTCGTTGAACGAATGCGACATCGTGCGGATCACGGCAATTCGATCCGACACATTCGCGATTCCGGGCAGATGCTCACTGATCAGCAGACCCGGCGTGCGAGACGCGATCGGCTTGAACGGCCCGCGGATCGCCTCCGGTGCCTCCGGCTTCATGTCGAACGTTTCCAACTGACTCGGCCCGCCGAACAGCATCAGAAAGATGACCGATCTGGCTCGCGCGGCACGGCCGCTGTTGGCTTCGTCCGCGGCAAACAACTGTGGAAGTGACAGACCCAGCAGTCCGGTTCCGCCGACGGTCAGAATGTCTCGTCGCGTCGGTCCGCAGCAGGTGCGACGTGCGGCACCGCGAATCGTCAGCATGGCAGGCTCCGGAGGAGGCACGGAGAAACAGGCGGGAAGTGTCAGATCGTACCGCGCCGCTCGACCGTTGACTACAGCTCGGTTTGGTTCACAGCCTGTCGACAGGTTTTTCGAAAACACTCAGTCGACAGGCAGGCTGTAGTTCCGGCTGACACCGGCGCGACCATCGATGACGCCGGCAGAGGTTGCACTTGCGTCGCACCGCCGCTCGTTGCCGTCCTGCGGTGTTGCATTCCGTCGCCGTACGTTCAGGGACCCGCCTTCCAGATCGTTGTCACATTCGTCGCGGCTTCAAAGTAGTCACTGCAGCGCCCGTCGCCCTTTCCGTTCAGGCCTCCATCGGGATGTCCCAGCAGCGTGCCGTCTTCGTCATACAGCGACCCGAATCCGTCCGGAACGGCGGCTGAGGTGTAGTAGACAGTCCTGCCGTCATACGTCGCTCGCTGAGCAAACGCCGGGACATTGGAATCGCGTTCCTGCTGCAGTTGCGTAATCCGTTCCTGCATCCATTGCGGAATCGAAGGACTGCTTTCGGCAATCGGATCGCGGCAGCCGCTGAATGTCACAACGACCAGCATCAACCCGACCGCCGGGTACTTCCGCAAAGATTGCGTGTGACAGAATTTCATTGACAACAATCCGTCTTGAGGCAAGGGGAAACATTCCGGTACGCGTCGCACGAGGTACAGGGGCAGACTTCACGACCGGTGTCCGGCGACGGATCGCGCGTCCGCCGGCTACGCGCCCGATGCACAGCCGCAGACGGTGACTGGTTGCCGCCTGGCGGGAACCAGTCACGTCAGGTCGGATTCTAGCTGGACGACGCAATGATTTCGATATGCGTGAAACGCGACGAGCAGCTGATCGCGGGACGTATGTGGCTCAGCCACCGCAGCCCTCGAGATGTTCGTCGCCGGTCGTCTGGCTCAACAAATTCCAACATGCTGGCTTTCGCATGGTGAAACGCAGTGCCTGCTGCGTCAGTGCCGCCGCGGAAGGACATTCTGGCCGCGGCGGATACTGATGCTCTTCGCAACTCTTAGCCTGCGGCCGATGAGAACATACCCTCCCGTTTCAACGGGAGGGTCGAAGTCGATCGCCGTGCAGGCGATCAAGCGGGGAGGCGTCCGCGCAACCGGGAGTTCCCGTGCATGGCCCTCCCCGCGATCGAACGCCTGAACGGCATTCGATCGGCGACCCTCCGTTCTACGGGAGGGTTAAGTAATACCGTTCTGCATAGGTAAATTCTCATCTGCCGATCGCCTTACGGTGCGAACCTGAATGCCTCGTTTTTTCCCCGCTCGCGACATAAAAACACCGGGACGCAGGGGCCGCGAAGCTTCCCGCCTCTCCGCGCCTCTGTGCCCCTGTGTGTTCAATGCATCACGAGCCATTGTCGTCCACCGCTCGCGGACAATGTTTGCTTCCGCTGTGCGACGATCTGAATTCGTGCCACGACCGACGAGTGAGTGACGCGGCGCTTTCGAAAATCTCGTCAGTGAATGACGACCGGCTGGCTGAGGATCGAATCGACATTGACGTCCACGTTGCCGCGCAGCACGTGCGAATCGGAAAACACAGCAGGCTGAACAGTCAGGTGCCGCTTGTTGGGACCGCCGCTCAACTTGACGTCAATGATCCGAATCCCGACGAACTTCACAATCGTGTACGTTGCGTTGTTTCCCTGTCCGGTCACTTCAATAAAGATCGGAATTGCTCGCACCTGGCCGATGATGGACTGCAGCGCATCTTCGATGCCGGCGCTGATGCCCGTGTCACCGTTCAGATAGAGTGCTCCGTTGGCATCGAACTCAATCCTGTTGTTCGGGAAGAACGACATGTCGTAGGCATTCAGGCCGTGGATGATCTGTCGCTTGATGTCGTTCGTGCTGTTGTTGGCAGAACCCAGGTCGACCGTGCCGCGGTTTCCTGGCGCCAGACCGCTGTTCAGGTCAGGATAGATGTTGATTTCCGGTATTCCGTCACCCCGGCAGTGATTCACGCCATTGGAGTTCGACCAGGAATAGTCATCGTCGTAGCCGTGATTCGTGCCGTGATAGTGCTGATCCAGCAGGTTCGTCCAGGACTCCAGGTCAAGAGCGATCGGCAGAATATCAATGCAGTCGTTCGGCGGATCGCTGTGTGGTGGTGGATCAGGGTTGGGATTCAGCACAAACCCGACGCCAGGATACATGGCGGCAACGGAGGTTGTGGTCAGTTCAAAGTTGTCACGTCCCAGGATCCTCGCGAATGTCATGGGAAGTGAGGTTGTTTCGGCGTTGGTTCGCCGCACGGTGACTTCGACCATGTTGTAAGGGCTGACTCCCCACTCCTGAACCCACTCCTGGGCTGCGTCGTCCCACGACCTGCGACCGACTCGCACGTCACGGACTTCGTCGGCAACAGTGGATTCCACATCACCCGTGCGAAATCGACTGACCATCTCGACCGCTCGTTGACGGGCGATGTTTTCCGCCTGGGACTGCGTCATTTCGGCTCCCGGTCCGTAGGCTCGCGAAACTTCCAATACAGCGGCGTGCGCCGCGGAGTCGGCTGCGTTCTGCATCTGTCCCTTGGTCAATGTCACCATTCCAAAGTCAACCGTGAAGGCGGCAAACGCAATGACAACAATCAGCATCGCCGCGGCAAACACCATCACGGCGCCTTTTCTGGATTGTGTCGGGCCGTGTTCACAGCATCGGATGGCATTCAGTTTTTTCATCGTTCGCGTCCTCCGGTAATTACCGAGTCAGGATGTCACCAGGTGAAGAGTGCGGCGGGGAGGAGGGGATCAGAGTGCCATTGATCCGCAACAACCAACGGCTCTCATCACGAAGGGCAGGTTGACGTTCTCTAATACGTCAGACCGTTCGGGCAGAAGATTCTATTCCGTGATTTCAATGTTGTAGTTGTCCGCATTCTGTTCGTATTCCTCCAGTGAGACATACTGCACCAGTTCACGGAATCTGTGAATTACACGGTCCGTGGTGTCCGTGCTTTCCAGGCCGCTTGCGGAGTAGTACCGGGTCTCCGTCTGATACAGCACTTCAACGCGGTGTGCACCGACATTGATGCTGGTATTGTCGACCGAAAACTGCGGATCATAGTCCGCCAGCGTAACACCTTCCGCGGGACAGCGCGCGCGAACAGCCGTCTGCGCGAATCGTCCCCACGTGCGTGACCGGCCATCCTTCAGTCCGAACGCAATTTGGCCGTCCGCAATCTCCATCGACACGGTGTACGTCAGCTTGTCGTATGCATGCATCAGCGGCGCATTGAATGACGAGAACACGAATTCGTTGCGAGTCGAACCAACCCAGCTCTGAACCTGGAAACCTCCGCTCTGGAAGTCGGGCTGACTGGCGTGATTCAGTTCAATAATTCCGAACGCGGCGTCGGTTGTCGCTGCCGGGGAAATGACATTCACGATCTGCGGCGCCGTGACAGCGGCATCCGGGTTGCGAATATACGCCACCCAGTCTTCTTCGATGCGAACAATTGTCGGCGCTTCCTGCGCAACGGCGCACGCAGGCAGCACTGCCAGCGCCAACGCAAAAATGACGGCAAAGGACTGACCGATGGCAGATCTTGTGTTCATTGCAGGTTCCCCGTAAACAACTGGAAGGTGTGAAAGTGAGCGGAAGGTCGGACGGTCAGAGGGCTGCCGGGGCGGCGTCACTCCTTTCTCATCGAGCATCGTCCTCGCAGCATTTGTCCGGCGAGAAACTTGCCCGAAGTCAGACTCACCGCGTTGAACGCGATGCTGATTTCCACTTCCACCAGGTCGCGCTGCTCTGCGTCCGCCAGCAGCGGAACTTCGGAGTCATCAGCAACAGATGTGACCACAATCTCGATTCCCACATCCTCCGGCCGGCAGCCGACCGTATTGACAACGGCCGTCCTGATGTCGCTGGTAACACTGTTATTCGTCGCGCCATCGATGATTGCCTCGCGGCATCCCTGGCGAGCGGCACTTGTCAGAAGCTGGGAGACCATCAGAGCGCGGCCGAATTCGATAATGCCCAGCAGCATGAGCATGAACACCGGAAAACAGACGGCCATCTCCACCATCGCAGCGCCTCGGCGATCTTCATTGCGGGATTGTGAACTGCGGTGCCTTCGAATGAGTTTCATTTTCTTTTCCCGTTGGCGCTGAAACCGTTGGTGCCGAGACTTCGGCGAATGTTCAATCAACCCTGGACCGTGAAATGCACCGTCTTGCGTTCGACGTTGCCAGAAATGTCCTAACCGCGGGTTTTCCGAATTCCAAAGTTGACGGCGTGTGGTCAATTGGAAACGGCGGCTTCCAAACAATCACCGCGTGTCGTGTGCGGGCAACCGTTGACGAGTTCCCTGCCGTCGCCCGGTTTCTCCGAAACCGGGCCGTGGGCACGCCGGGCGAACAGCCATCGCCGATGACATTGATCGCAAGGTGCGTGCCACGTTTATCCACGCCTGAATTGACGGATTGCAGGTCTTGGAAAAACCGGCCGTCAATGTGTGAACGGTGACGGAACATGCGTTCGGGCGGATGTGCAACAACCGTCACACGCCGAATGGGCGTTTACGAGTTCTTCGAAGAAATTACGGGACTCAGGACGCAATCCACAAATTGCTGCAGCAGGCTTTGCTGTGACGCCACCATCACATGCATGAAAGATTTCCGCGGACCGAGGTCGTTATGAAAGACGTGAAACACAAGCGTGTTAGGCTGGTAATCCTGACAAAGCTGCAGTGGGCGATTGCGTCTCGCACGCTGCTGCATGCGGCGATGTTCCTGTTTGCCGCCGGCATGCTGGGGCTGATCGGACAGTACGTTTCTGATCCGTACGCCGGCTTTCGCGCGAATCTCGCGGCCTGCTGGGAAAACAGTGCTCCGACGCTGCTGGCACTGTTTTGCATGCTGCCGATCTTTGTGCGCGACATGCTGCGGTTCAGCAACCGAGTGGCCGGGCCCATTTACCGCCTGACGATGACAATGCAGCGCCACGCCGACGGCGAAGAGAATGTTCCGGACTTGAAGTTTCGGGACGGCGACTTGTGCGACGAAGTGCCGGACACATTTAATCGGATGATCCGACGTCTGAAGCAGTCAACACCGTCCGACACCGATGCCGACAGGGTCCTGGCAGACGTCCGTGAACTGGTCGAAGTCTGAGCTGAACCACTCCCGGACCGGCAGCACGGAGAGACCCCGAGGACGCAGCCGCGGCCTGAGCGACTTCGCGTGCGTTTGCTCGAAATGCCCGCCGTTCTGCGGTTTGCGAATTGGTCTCGCCGCATTTTGCCCGTCTGAAATACACTGGGCGAAGCAAGGACGCTGGCCTGATGACTTCGGCAACCATTCCAAATCCGATCAGCCTGCTGGGGCGTGCCGTGATTGCGGCGGTTTCCGGATTCGGCGCGGTGGGAATCTTCTTTTCGCAGATCCTGCACGGCGTCATGCGCGGGTTACCGTCGCGGCGCGTGCTGCTGCCGATTCTGTATGAGGTCGGTGTTCGCAGTGTCCCCGTAGTGCTGATTACCGGGACGTTCATTGGAATGGTGCTGGCCGTCCAGACGCACACACAATTCAAAATGATGCACATGGAATCGCGACTGGGCGCCATTATTACCATGACGCTTGTGTCGGAACTGGGACCGGTGCTGGCCGCGACGATGCTGGCCGGGCGAGTCGGGTCGTCCATGGCCGCGGAACTCGGGACGATGCGCGTCACCGAACAGATCAGCGCCATCACGGCTCTCGGTTCCGAACCCATCCGATACCTGGTCGTCCCGAGGTTTCTGGCGTGCGTGTGCCTGATTCCGCTGCTGACGGCCTTCGCTGATGCCGTCGGCATCATTTCCGGCTGGGCGTTCAGTACTCATGTGCTGGGTGTGAACAGCTATCGCTATTGGCTGTATGCGGAAAACTACGTCACCGGCTGGGACGTGTCGGCCGGGCTGGTGAAGAGCATCTTCTTTGGCTGCAGCATCGCGATCATTGCCTGCCACCGCGGCTTTCACTGCCGAGCGGGCGCCGAAGGAGTCGGCCGCGCGGCGACCGAAGCGTTCGTCCTGTCGTTCATCGCCATTCTGGGAATGGACTTCGTTCTAACAGTGCTGCTGAACAGCACGTACTACCTGATCTGGCCTCAGACGGTCTCCCTTGCGTGCGGAGGATTTCGTTGAGGATCGACCAGACACCTTCACCCTCCGCTGCCGCGGGAGGGTCGCTGTTTGATTCGCGTTCAGCGGATCAAACACAGGGAGCTCACGACGCAGGCGGCTTCGCGTCGGGCGGAAGGTTGCGCGGTCGGCCCTCCCTCGTCGCATCGCCTGAACGGCGGTGCGACATCGACCCTCCCGCGGCGCGGGAGGGTGAAGGTGCGGGGAGGGTGCGGGAGGGTGAAGATATTGCGAACGGGGGGAAAGAGTCCTGCGGCGGCAGCCGCTGGATGTGGTGAATGACCGGGAAGTCATGCAAGCGAATCGAACATCCGAAACGGCGGCTTCCGCGGTGACGCGAGGCGATGACGACGTCATCCGGTTGTTGAACGTCGGCTGCCGGTTCGGGTCGCAGCACGTCCTGAAAGATCTGACGCTGGGGATTTCCGCCGGCGAAACTCTGGCAATCATCGGCGAAAGTGGTTGTGGAAAAAGCGTGACGATGAAAGTCATGATGCAGCTCATTCGTCAGACGTCGGGAAGTGTGGAATGGTTTGGCCGCGACGTGACCGCCATTCCGCCGGGCGAACGGCTGCAGCAGCAGCTTCGGCTGGGTTACCTGTTTCAGGGAGCCGCGCTGTTTGACAGCCTGAACATTTTCGAAAACGTGGCGTTTGGAATTCAGGAAAACCAGCGGTTCAGCCGCGACGAAATCCGCGACGTCGTTTTCGAACGACTGCGGGAAGTCGGTCTTCAGGAGGATGTCGCCCGGAAACGGCCGTCGGAAATTTCCGGCGGGATGCAGAAGCGAGTCGGGCTGGCTCGAGCGCTGGCACTCAGCCCGGACGTGATGTTTTACGACGAACCGACGACGGGGCTGGACCCTGTCACCAGTCGCCGCATTGATGATCTGATCGAATCCGTAAGACGAAACCGCGGCGTCGCGGGCATCATCGTGACTCACGATCTGAGAACCGTGCGGCGAGTTGCTGATCGCGTCGTGATGCTTTACCCGCTGCGGCGACTGCAGCCCGATGACCGGCAATTGATCTTTGACGGCACCGTAACGGAGCTGGCCGAATGTGATGACCCGCGAGTGAGAGAGTTTGTCGCCGAAGAACTCAGCGACGTGCGAGCCGCATAGTGCTGTTCGATCGAAACCAGCGGCGTTGCGGCCAGCCGCGAAGACACGCTCCGGCGACACGCCACGTCGTCTTCACACCGGCTCGCGACACGAGATTGAAGACTGCCGGATCGTAACTAGGCCAGCCAGGGAATTCAGAATCATGGATGAACGCAGGCAGGAATTTCGAGTTGGCCTGATGGTCGTCGCCGCGATGGTGGCCATTGTCATCATGGTGTTTCAGTTCGGAGCGATCGGGCGGTCCTGGAAATCAGGAACTCGCATCGGAATCATTTTGCCGACCGCTGCCGGAATCGTCCCCGACACGGCGCTAAAGATGAGCGGCCTGCGGATTGGTCATGTGGAAAAGGTGACTCTGTTGCCCGAAGGCCGCGGCGTTCTGGTGCAGACGCTGGTGAACGCCGGGTACACGTTTCCGGACGATTCGGTCGCGCAGGTCCAGCGATCGCTGTTGGGCGACGGATCGATCGAAATCTCGCCGGGACATTCCGCGACGCCGATTCAGAACGGCAGCCGGATCGTCGGCAATTCCGTCGGCGACCCCGGCGAATCAATTTCACGACTCGAAGACCGCCTGTCGGCCACGCTGCATTCCTTTGAAACGACGGGACGGGAATGGGGCCGGCTGGCTCACAACCTGAACCGCATTCTGGAATCGTCCGGGCCTGGCGGCGTGAGCACGCTGGAACAGTCGGCCGTTGCACTGGAACAGTTTACTCGCACAATGAAAACCGCCGAAGACACACTGGCTGCTGCGGGAGGACTGCTGAACGATCCTCGCTATCAACAGCAGTTGCAGCGAACGCTGGTCGCGCTGCCGGAGCTGCTGAACGAAACTCAGTCGACGCTGCGAGCCGTCAACGGCGTCGTTCAGCAGGTCGACACAACCGTCGCGAATCTCAACACCGCGACTCGGCCACTGGCGGCTCAAAGTGAATCGCTGGTGACCCAGCTGAATCAGTCGATGGCCAACATTCAGACGATGACCCGCGAACTGGCCGTGATCACTCAGTTGATGAATCAGAATGACGGAACGCTGAAGAAACTCATCACCGATCCGGCGATGTACCGCAACCTGAATTCCACCGCATCGTCGCTGGCGGCGCTGCTGCAGAATCTGCAACCGGTTGTGGCGGACCTGCAGGTGTTCAGTGACAAAGTCGCGCGTCATCCCGAGTTGCTGGGTATCCGTGGTGCCATGCGCGGAAGTTCGGGAATCAAGGACTCACAGGTTCAGCCGGCTGCGTTCGAACAGCCGGGAGGAACTCGCCGCGAATAACGCCGACCAATCCGGGTACCACATCTTCGCAGAAGTTGTGCGGCGCCGCCGTCGGAAAGCGTTATCGAACGCGCTACCGCCATCATGCGGTGCATGTCGCAACCATCGGGAGGGCGAGGCTCCCGCCGAGCCGCTGCGACCATCGACGTCCTTTGGCTCGCGCGGCTCGGCAGGAGCCTCGCCCTCCCGGACATGCGCCCTCCCGCGCATCGGTCGCGTGTCGGCCTTCGGCGCGTCGAGCCCAGCGCATCACTACCGGTCGGGGCTGTCGGAACCGACATTCACGACGCACCGAAATCCTGTATGAAACGCGCCCGTATCTTCTTCGCCTTTCATTCGTGATGCGACACGGTAGCCGATGCAGTATTGTTCGCTGCACATAAAACTGCCGCCTCGCTGGACGCGCTTGATGTAGTCCGGTTCCTGAGGATCAAAGCTGTCCTTCGGACCGGGCGGATTTTTGATCGGGCTGTTGAAGTAGTAGTCCGGCTGATAGTAGTCGGCACACCATTCCCAGACGTTGCCGGACATATCGAACAGTCCGAAATCGTTGGCGGGAAACCGGCCCACGGGAGACGTACGTTCGAAGCCGTCGGCCAGAGTGTTTTCCAGCGGAAAATTGCCCTGCCAGATGTTGTGCAGCCAGGTGCCATCCGGGTTGCGAGTATTGCCCCACGGATAGACTCGGCCTTCGTGACCGCCGCGAGACGCATATTCCCATTGAGCCTCCGTCGGCAGTGACTTCCCGGCCCAGTCGCAGTACGCCTTCGCGTCCAGCCAACTGACGTGGACAACCGGGTGATCCATGAAGTCGTCAATGCTGTCTTTCGGCCCGAGCGGATGCTTCCAGTCGGCTCCGACGACATAGTCCCACCAACTATAGGGTCCCTTGACCGGGTCGATGTCGGCTTCGCTGTTGATCTGCAGACTGCAGATGGAACCGGGCTGGTTGTATTCCTCCAGGATGGCCGCGTTTTGCATCGGGGAACCGGGCCGGATGCTGCGAAATGTCGGCGGCTGTTCGGCGGTTGTCACGTATCCGGTCGCGTCGACGAATGCCTGAAACTGCCGGTTTGTGACTTCGTGTGAATCCATCCAGAACCCGTCAAGTGCGACGGCGTGACGAGGAGCTTCATCCGGCGGACCGAAGTCGTTTCCCATGACGAACACTCCGCCGGGAATCCAGACCATGCCGTCCAGCCGCGAAGGATCGTCAACGGAAGGCTGTTCCGTCACCAGCGACTCGGTGACGGCTTTCGGCACAGCGCGTTTCAGAGACTCGGTCTGCCTTGCCAGAGCCTCCCGATCAATGTCCGGTTCCGGATTCGGCGGAAGATAGACATTGCGAGTCGCCCAGGATTCGGGGGAGACCGACGATTCAGTACCGGAAGACGCCGCTCCGCCGTTGCCGCCGGTCACCTCGCCGGCGTTGTCATTGTCAGAAGAATCAGCGTCGTTGGCGCGCGCAATCGCGGATGCCGACGACGCATCGTCCTTCCCGGACAACAGCATGACTCCCGCCAGAGCCGCCGTGGCGGACACCAGCACAGCCATCGCAAGAAACGGATTCTTACTCATCCCAAGACCACCAAACCCTCAGCTCTCAACTCTGGTCTCTCAGCTCTCAACTCCCCGCCTGCGGAATCAGCTTCTTCATTCTCGCGACACCGGCCAGCACGTCGTTGGCACGGTCGTCGCCGCCAGTCCGTTCGACGCAGACCCAGCCGGAGAAATCGGCTTCCGCCAGCGTCGGCAGAAACTCCGTCCAGTCGACATTGCCGTCACCGACGGGAACTTCAACGCCGGCTCCATCAACGTCGCGGATGGCGTCGCGAGCTCGAATATAGCCGACATCGTTGTAAAGATCACGAAAAGCCGTAACCACGTCGCTTCCCGTCATTACTGCGGTCGCCGGATCAAACGCGATCGCAACCGGTCCGGTGTTCACGGATGCCAGCAGCTTTCGGATCAGCGCCACATCGTACGCCGCAAACTGCAGGTGCGGCACGCAGCCGACGTGATTTCCGTGCCGAGCCAGATCGCTGACGATTTCCGACAGCATCGCAAACTTCTGCGATGACGAAGCGACCGTCTTCGTGCTTCTGCCCGTCGAACCGGCAAACGAAAACGGGTTGGCCAGACTTTCGACATCGGAATTCGACGGCAGCGGTTCGCGTTCTTCCGACGTTTCCGGATCAGGGATTCTTCCGCATCGAATCAGCAGTTCGACGGTGTTCAGCTTTCGCGCCAGCGCCATCGCTCGGCGGATCAGGTCCAGCCGCTCTTCCAGGAATTCCGGGTCGCTCAACGCATGCTTCGTCGGACAGATCAGCCCGGCAATCTGCATCTGCTGCTCACCGACATAATGCGCCAGTTGCCGCAATGCGGAATCGGTGGTGTGTTTCGGGTTGACCTCGGTGCGAGCATTCAGGCGGATTCCGCGAACCTGCGCCTTTGCTGCCTGGACGATCGCTCTCCGAAGCGACGCGCCGAAATCTTCCGTTGCAACCGCCAGTCGAAGTGACATGATCCGAGAAATTCCTGAAACTTGATGACCAAGATCGAAGTGCTCAGCCTGAATTGTCAACCTCCACCAGTCGATCGTTGCCGACGACAGGCAGCTTCGGTTGTCGCCGTTCCGAACCTGTTGTTTCGTGACACGGAATTCAACCGGCTGATTGCCCGTCACCCATGATAGCGAGACTCCCATCGTGCTCACAGTTGCCGAAATCATCCGCTTTCTCGACGAATTCGCTCCCGCGGAACTTGCGGAAGACTGGGACAACGCAGGTCTTTTGGTCGGCCGTCGTACAGCGAGCGTGGATCGAGTGATGACGTGTCTGACGCTGACCTCGGACGTCGCGGCGGAAGCGGTTCAGGAGCGAGCGCAGTTAGTCGTCACACATCACCCGGTCATGTTTCGAGCCACCCGGCAAGTGACATCGGACACCGCGGACGGCGACGTGCTGCTGACGCTGATCGAAGCCGGAATCGCCGTCTTTAGCCCTCACACACGCTTCGACAGCGCCGCGGAAGGGATTAATCAGCAACTGGCCGAATCCTTCGGGTTGCGGCAGATCCAGGCGATTCGCGAATCCGCTTCCGTCGCGGGGCTCGGCGGCGGCCGGTGGGGAAAGCTGGATGCCGACACCTCGCTGGACGAATTCCTGAGCTGCGTGAAGCAAGTCTGCGGAGCGGAGTATCTGGAGTTCTCCGGCGAACGGGAATCGTCTGTCTCAACCGTTGCCGTCGCGTGCGGGTCGGCGGCCGAGTTTCTCCGGGACGCGGTTCGGCTGGGATGCGACACGTTCGTCACCGGCGAGGCTCGTTTTCATTCCGCGCTGGAAGCCCGGGCAGCCGGCGTCAATCTTGTCCTCGTCGGCCATTATTCCAGCGAACGGCCCGCCGTGGAACGTCTGGCGGAAGTCATTGGTCACAGGTTTCCCGAAATCGAATCATTTGCCAGCCGAATGGAATCAGATCCGCTGACGGTGTATTCATAGACGGGCCGTCGGGAATTCCGCATGGGATGTCGGCAGGCGGCTGAAAACCGTCGGCAGACTGCCGGCAGGCCTTTTCCACGACCTGCCCATCCTCACGAATTCCGCTCTCAAAAAGTGACGCCGATGTGGTGGCCAGCGCTTGAGCCGTCCGTATTCGGTGCCGACCCTCCGTTGTTTGATCCGAATCGTCAACGACGCAGCGGATGCTTTCCCAACCAGCGAGATTTCACATGACTGCTTCCCCCGATGAGCCTCGCCAGATTCCGCAGCTCAGCATTGAGCAGGCCGTGTCGCGGGGAATCCGGCTGCGCTGCCCGATCTGTGCGAAAGGCCGGCTGTTCCGCGGCTGGTTCCGGATGCATTCGGAATGCGAAAACTGCGGCTTCACGTTTGAGCGTGCTCCCGGATACTTCCTGGGATCCACCTACATCAACTACGCTGTGACCGCGGGCCTGTCGACGGCAGCATTCGTGGTCCTGCGGTTCGTGTACCGAGTTCCCAAAGAATTCCTGCTGCCCGTGTTGCTGTCGTTTTGCGTCGTGTTTCCGCTGGTTTTCTTTCGATTTGCCCGGTCTCTGTGGCTGTCGCTGGACTGCTTTTTCGACCGGACCGGAGCGTCGGAGGCTTCGACCGTGCGACGACGAGAGGGATCCCGAACAGAAGTTTCGAATAACGGCGGCTGAGACCTTGACAGCCAATTCCCCGTCGATAAACTTCCCCGCTCGCCTGAACTCAGGCGCACCGCTTTGGTTACGTCCAGTCGAACGCGACTGAAGGGCTCCGGCCACGTATCCAGCGCGTCGATCTTTGACAATTTGGCAGAGAATGTGAGTCTGTGAGTTTTGGCTAACGGAGCTGGTTGGCCGTTCTTTGACCGGAACGGCAAACAGGTATCACTCTTTTCTTGCTGATTGCTGTGGCACGGCCGAAGGGCTGTTGCGTTTGTTTTGCAGGCGTGAGCGTCTGCTTTGCGGGCGTGATGGTCTGGTGGTGCTGTGGTTAAAGCATATTTCTGAAGGGTTTGATCCTGGCTCAGAATGAACGTTGGCGGCGTGGATTAGGCATGCAAGTCGAGCGAGAATTTGTGATTGGAGGCTTCGGCCGAAGAGATCAAAGGAAAGCGGCAAACGGCGTAGTAATGCGTAGGTACGTACCCTGAAGTCGGGAATAGCCATGGGAAACTGTGGGTAATGCCCGATGATCTCCGAGGAGCAAAGGTGTGATTCCGCTTCAGGAGCGGCTTACGTGATATTAGCTTGTTGGTGGGGTAATGGCCTACCAAGGCAAAGATGTCTAGGGGGTGTGAGAGCATGGCCCCCACGACCGGAACTGAGACACTGTCCGGACACCTACGGGTGGCTGCAGTCGAGAATCTTCCGCAATGGACGAAAGTCTGACGGAGCGACGCCGCGTGCGGGATGAAGGCCCTTGGGTTGTAAACCGCTGTCAGAGGGGATGAAATCTTTGGAGGTTCTCCTCCGAAGTTGACAGAGCCTCAAAGGAAGCACGGGCTAAGTACGTGCCAGCAGCCGCGGTAACACGTACTGTGCGAACGTTATTCGGAATCACTGGGCTTAAAGGGTGCGTAGGCGGTTAATCAAGTCAGGTGTGAAATGCCAGAGCTCAACTGTGGCACGGCGCTTGAAACTGGTTAACTTGAGTATTCCAGGGGTATGCGGAACTGCCAGTGGAGCGGTGAAATGCGTTGATATTGGCAGGAACACCAGTGGCGAAGGCGGCATACTGGGGGATGACTGACGCTGAGGCACGAAAGCCAGGGTAGCGAACGGGATTAGATACCCCGGTAGTCCTGGCTGTAAACGATGAGCACTGGGCGAGAGGAAGTTCGCTTCTTTTTGCCGTAGCGAAAGCATTAAGTGCTCCGCCTGGGGAGTATGGTCGCAAGGCTGAAACTCAAAGGAATTGACGGGGGCTCACACAAGCGGTGGATGATGTGGCTTAATTCGAGGCAACGCGAAGAACCTTATCCTGGACTTGACATGCACGGATTAACTCTGTGAAAGCAGAGCCACGCCTTCGGGTGGAACGTGCACAGGTGCTGCATGGCTGTCGTCAGCTCGTGTCGTGAGACGTCGCGTTAAGTCGCTTAACGAGCGCAACCCTTGTCCTTAGTTGCCAGCATTCAGTTGGGGACTCTAAGGAGACCGCCGGTGTCAAACCGGAGGAAGGCGGGGACGACGTCAAGTCATCATGGCCTTTATGTCCAGGGCTGCACACGTCATACAATGCAACATACAAAGGGCAGCCAACCCGCGAGGGGGAGCTAATCTCAAAAAGTGTTGCTCAGTTCGGATTGCAGGCTGCAACTCGCCTGCATGAAGCTGGAATCGCTAGTAATCGCAGGTCAGCTATACTGCGGTGAATATGTTCCTGAGCCTTGTACACACCGCCCGTCAAGCCACGAAAGCGGGGGGCGCCTAAAGTCGCTGTGCTAACTCTTCGGAGAGGCAGGTGCCTAGGGCGAACTTCGTGATTGGGACTAAGTCGTAACAAGGTAGCCGTAGGGGAACCTGCGGCTGGATCACCTCCTTTCTAAGGATAAATCACGGCCGGCCGGCCACCTCGGTGACCGGCGTCGGAAACGTCAGAAATGATGTCTCCGATGATGAATCTGCTCCGGCAGATCATCCCGACCGTCCATCAAACCACAGCTTCGGGCACCAAAACTCACAAACACGCATTCTCTGCCAGACATTTTCCCCAAAGCGGTCATTCAGCCCCCTTCGCAGAGTGACCGCTTTTTTCACGCGCCCCCCAACCCCGAACCTCTCCCCCCGGCGAGCCGCGCGACGTCAGTCCGCGCTCACCACCGCCGGCCGCAGAAGATGCAGTCAGCAGAATTCCGTCATTCACGCGCAGCCTGCACTCGAGTCGTCGGGTGGCGGGAACCCACCGTCCGCGCAAGCCACCCGTTCGCCAGCATCGGCTGCCCATTTTCCCCCGGGCGACCTGCGCGACGTCAGTCCGCGCTCATCACCGCACGCCGCCGACAAACGCAGCGAACGCGGACGTGTGCCGCTCCGTCCACCGATGACGCGGGCGGGCTCTTAGCTGCGAATCTCTACCAACCGTGCTTCAATGGAATCACGACTGGCGAGTTGCACACCGCGCGATCGTGGTGCGAGCCCTGGCGATCAGAGGCTCTCACGACCAGGTAGGACGACGAGAGCATCTGCTGGCATCGAATTCTGTGCGACAGAGAACCGGACAGCGATCCGGGGCTTCGATTCATGTCGATCGCGTGGAGGACGAATCGGGTTCGCTATCGTCGGGTTCGCGGACGAACCGGTAGCCGGTCCCGCGGATGGACAGCAGGTGGCGGGGATTTGCCGAGTCCAGTTCGATCATCTTTCGCAGCCGCATCACAAAGTTGTCGATGGATCGGCTGGAGATTTCAGCGGAATCCCGCCACACTTCCGTTTGCAGCCGGCTGCGAGACAGCACGACACCGTCATGCTGCAGGAAATAACGCAGCAGCTCCTGTTCGCGCGTCGTCAGCGTGTGTGTGGATTCGCCGTTGCGAAGTTCAAAGCGGTCAAAGTCCACGGTGACGGTGCCGAACCGGTCGGTGTCGTCCGCCCGCCGCACGGAGGCACCTTTCAGTGCCGAGCGGCGCCGGCGGTCCAGCAGATTGCGAACCCGGCTGAGCAGTTCGGGCAGCGCGAAGGGCTTTGTCATGTACTGATCGACACCGCAGTCGAATGCCTGCGTTTTGTCTTCGGCCAGCGTTCTTGCCGTGAGAGCCAGGATAGGGACGTCTTCGTCCGTCCGGCGAAGATTGCGGCAGATTTCATAGCCGCTCATTTCCGGCAGCATCAGATCGAGAACGATCAGGTCATACGGCGGGTTGGCGTTTTCGTGAAGCTTGAGCGCTGTCGGGCCATCTTCGGCGACATCAACCTGATAGCCTTCCTGTTCAAAATTGAACCGCAGGCCGCGAGACATTGAGGACTCATCCTCGACCACCAGAATTCTCATTTCTGTGCCGCTCCGACTGCTCTTCCCGGCTCCTGCTGTAATGAAAGTTTTCCGGTCGACGGCTGCAACGCGCCGGCCGGATCCTGCGCCACGACCGCTCGTCCCGGCAGCACGACTTCGAATACAGTGCCGACGCCGCCGGGGCCGTCATGGACCGTCACGCGTCCCTTCTGAATCCCGACCAGCGTCTTGACGATGTACAGTCCCAGACCGGTGCCCTTGCGTGTTCGCTGAAGTTCGTCGTTGCCCCGGAAGAACATCTGAAAGATCCGTGTCCGCAGTTCGTCGGGGATTCCGGATCCCTGGTCCCGAATTCGGACAACCACGCGATCGCGTCCGCGAGGCAGCGACGTCACCGTCACTGCCGGCGGTTCGCCACCGTATTTGACGGCGTTGTCGATAATGTTCCCGAAGATCATTTCCAGCACCATCCGCCGACTGTGCATTGCAACGGGAGCCAGGTCGAAGGTGAACACTTCGGCCGGATCGCACTTGTGTCGGGCGCATGCGGCTTCGGCGGCATTTCGCAGCAGCTTTGTCAGGTCGACGTGTTCGGGATCGGTCTGGCTGCCAAGAGCATCCAGGCGGCCGACTTCCAGCAACTGGCTAATCATCTGGTCAAGCCGCTCCAGCTCCGTATTCATTGTGCCGTAGAACTCGCTGCGGTCGTCGTCCGTCAACTGCCGCATCTGCAGAGTATCCAGGTACAACCGCAATGCGGCGATGGGCGTTTTCAATTCGTGAGTGACACTGTCAACGAAGTTTGACTGCCGCCGGTTCAGTTGAATTTCCTTAATCGTCAGCACGGAATAGAAGGAAATTGCGAACAGGCTGATGCCCAGTGCGATGGCTCCCAGAGTCAGTGCCGGCCAGGCGTTCTGCCGGGCCAGCAGGACAATCAGCACGACCATCAGCGTAATGTTCAGCGACGCGAGCACCACACTGCTCCAGATCGGCAGTCTGAGGTGACGACGCTTTCGACGAAAATCCGCCACGTGTTGAATTCCTGTCAGGCCGCGCCGAGTCCCGTCATTCGTCGCCAGGCACTGATCTGTCCCATGTGAATCATCATGTGCCCTCCCACGTAGAACGCATGCATGGATCCCACCGTCGGAAATTTTTCCATCATACGCTCCAGCGGATTGGGTTTCTGAAATTCGCCGTCATCCGCTTGTCTGAGAGCGTCAAGAGCGGCGCGGTAACCGTCAAAGAAGCGGCTGGTGATGTCATCCCGCGAAGGATAAATCGTGCCATCGGTGTCATCGGCACACGAGGCGCTCGGAGCGAAGATCTGCTGGTAGAGTTCCGGAATCTCGGGAGCCGAATGTCCGAGCTGCTGCAAAATCCGCGGTGCGTAAAGGCTCAGGTGTCCGTACACAAACGCCGGGTGATTGGATTCGACCACCTGGCCGCCCGGGCGGGCGAACCGGGCGAACTGGTCCTGCGGAATATCCTTCAGCAGACGTTCGGCATAGCCCAGCGACAGCGCGAGAGAATCACCAATGACATTTCCCATCGAGCGTGACATCGTGCGGCCTTCCCTTTCAATCCGGATCCGGTGGTGCAGTGAAGCGGTTCCGGAGTCTAACGCGGCGCCGGCGCGTTCGAAAGTTGCGGGAACGTGTTCGACGGACGCAGTCAGCCGCTGTTAGAATGCTGCGGGTCCGCACGAGAATTTTCGCAGGTCCGACATGAGCACCGCACATCCTGTTAATCAAGTTGAGTATCCGGAGTCGGACGGGAAACCGATGGGCGAAACCGAGCTGCATCAGGGCTGGATGATCCGGATTCAGGATCTGCTGCGGCAGCGCTACCGGAATCAGCATGTTCACGTTGGCAGCGACCTGCTGGTTTACTATGAGGAAGGCAATCCTCGCCGGTTTGTCGTGCCGGATGTCTTCGTCGTGCTGGACTGCGATCCGGGCCTGCGGCGAACGTTCAGAATCTGGGAAGAACGCCGCGTTCCCGATGTCGTGTTCGAGGTCACCTCGCGCAGTACGCGTCACCAGGATCAGGTCTTCAAGCCGCAGCTCTACGGACAGTTGGGAGTGAAGGAACTGTTTCTGTACGACCCGTCCGCGGACTACCTTGAACCTCCCCTGCGCGGATTTCGACTGGCCAACGGAACGATGGAACCGATCCCGGAACATGATGAAACGCTGGCGTGCCGGACCCTGGGCATTGAGTTGAGTCTGCTCGATAATGAGCTCATTCTGGCCGATGCCGCCACCAAACAGCCTCTGCTGACCAGGGCCGAAGTGGCGGAGCAGGCCGAACAGCAGGCGCTGCGGGCCGAACAGCAGGCGCTGCAGGCGCTCGACCGGGAACGCAGGGCAGCATACGAAGCTCAGCAGGCCGCGCAGGCGCGCATCGCGGAACTGGAAGAGAAGCTTCGACAGTTACAGCGCGAATCAGACTGAACGGGTTACGACGCTGCCGGGCGATCGGACAAATCCGTTGCTTCAGTAACCGCGCGACTTCGCGTAGTCTCGCAGGCGTTCCCGGGCGGCATTGACGATGCGGGAGACTCGCGATTCCGAAAGTCCCAGAACTTCGCCGACTTCGCGCAGTTTCAGGTTTTCGGAATAGTGCAGCGTGACGGCGATTCTCATCGTGTCGGGAAGCAGTTCGATGCCGTCAGTCAGTACCTGCTTCATTTCGTCCTGTTCGACCGACCACTGCGATTCGTCCGGGTTGACGGCGCTGTGTTCTCCCAGCGAATCGTCCCAGCTTTCGGGCCGTGCCAGACGCGACGCCTGCATGCACTCAGACACTTCTTCGTCGGACATCCGGGCTTCGTCAGCAAGTTCTTCGATGGTGATCGGTTCGTGCAGCTGTTCCCGGCAGTCTCGCAGAAACGCGATCTTCTGAAGCATCTGCTGAGACAGCGGGCAATTGCGGCGAAGTTCGTCCAGGATCGCTCCGCGAATTCGCTGGTAGGCGAATGTCTTGAATTCGACGTTTCGGGCGGGATCAAAATGCCCGCTGGCTTCGATCAGGCCCAGTACCCCGGCGGATTCCAGGTTTTCGGTATCGATTCCGTATGGCAACTGAAGCACCAGCTTCGACAGGATGTGCCGAACGTATCCCAGATGCTCCAGAACCAGATCGTTCCGCGCCGCGTCGGATAGCCTTGCGGTGCGTCGTTTTTCCATCGTTACCATCATCGAACGGAATCCCTGACTACATCACGGTGAATCACGCTTCATCGATTTCCACCGGCCGCGCAAATGTGACTCGCGCCGGAGGTCGGAGGCACCGGCGGTCGAATGCACGCGGGGACGGAGTCCTTACAGCCTGCCGGAATTTCGGAATGCACAAAGGCGTTGACGTTTCGCCTCACTGCCCAAACATGCGCCGCAGGAAACTCGATGACGGCAGTTGTCGCGAAACTGGTCGTTTTCACGCCGGTGGGGATTTCCCGAAACTCGCGACATCAGGGACAAGCCGGCGATCGCTTTTCCAGACGCCGCCGACGTGCGATGCTGTCTATTCAGCCGCTGAACACCCGCGATCGATGTCGACGGTGACATCGATATCCTGACCAGGCCGTCGAACGGTGATCTGCACCTGTTCTTCGATAACCTGACCATCAGCAACAACAAGTAGTCCGATGGAAGCCCGCGAAGTCATCCGAGGAAACCTGTCTGACGTCCGGCGTGAAGTCGCCGAAGCCTGCCGTCACGTCGGCCGCGATCCGGACTCCGTGAAACTGGTCGCCGTCACCAAGTACGCCGACTGGGAATGGGTCCGGCACCTGGCGACTTTGCATCACTCTTTTGGTGAAGCCCGGCCTCAGCAACTTGCGGAACGGCAGCCGCAGCTTCCCGACGTCGAATGGCACCTGATCGGTCAGTTGCAGCGCAACAAGGTTCGCATCGCGCTGCAACATGCCGCGCTGATCCATTCCGTCGATTCATTGAAGCTGCTGGAACGGATCTCGACCGTCGCCGGTGACCTGAAGGTGCACCCGTCGGTACTGTTGGAAGTAAACGTTTCCGGTGAAGCATCCAAGTCCGGGTTTTCGTCGTCGACGCTTCAGACTGAATGGCCGCAGATCTGCCGTCACGCCGGTGCTGTCAACATCGCAGGCCTGATGACGATGGCTCCCGCCAGTGACGATCCCGAAAACGCTCGCCCGGCGTTTCGGGGACTGCGGAAACTTCGTGACCAGCTAGCCGCTCAACCGGTTTCTCAGTCTGCTGGTCTTCAACTTCCGGAACTCTCGATGGGTATGAGCGGGGATTTCGCAGTTGCGGTCGAAGAAGGCGCCACGCTGATCCGCATCGGCAGCCGGCTGTTTGACGGCCTGTGCCGATAGTCTTATCCGGCCGGTCGCTGTCGCTGGCCGCTGTCTTCTGGTTCTTCGGCGGTGAATTTGCGAACATAGCAGGCTGTGTCGCTGCTGCTCCGCGGTTCGATGCCGCTTCACTCAACTCGTCTTCTCTAAAGGCCGTTTCCGTGACGAAGAGCTTCGCCCTCGCCGTTGTACTGATCCTGACATCTGGCGTTTCGTTACCGCTTCACGCCCAGGACGCGAACTTCCACCTCGACGAATTTTCACGGCAGCAGCTTTCGGATGTGTACTTTTCCGAAGGAGCCTCCGCCGGAGACATCAACGGCGACGGAATCGCTGACGTAGTCTACGGGCCGTATTGGTTCGAAGGGCCGACATTCGAAACCAAGCACGAGATCTACCCCGCCGTGCCGCAGAACGTGAACGGCTACGCGGACAACTTCTTCAACTGGGTGTACGACTTCGACGGTGACGGAGCCAACGACGTGCTGACCGTCGGTTTTCCCGGAACTCCCGGCCACGTTTACCGCAATCCGGGAAAGGACGAACTCGACGGGTTGTGGGACAAGTTCGTCATCCTCGATTCGGTGTCGAACGAATCGCCTCAGTTCACTGACGTCACCGGCGACGGAATTCCGGAACTGGTCTGCACGCGCAAAGGTCACTACGGGTTTGCTCAGCCCGCTGTACGACGGGACTCTGATCCCGTCGAAAAGAAGCGTGCGACGGGATCAGAGTCCCGTCGGACGGAGACACAGCCGTTCCAGGAGTGGACGTTTACCAGTGTCTCAGACGCCATCGCTCCGACGCCCTTCGGCCACGGACTGGGAGTCGGCGACGTCAACAACGACGGTCGCATGGACCTGCTGGCACGCGACGGCTGGCTCGAACAACCAGCCGACTACAAGCCCGGTGACAACTGGCCGTTCCACAAAGTCGCCTTTGCTCCGGCGTCGTCTGACATGTTCGCGTACGACGTTGACGGTGACGGAGACAACGATGTCATCACGTCGCTGAACGCTCATGAATTCGGCCTGGCATGGTATGAAAACACGGGCTCGCAAGACGGCGAGATCCAGTTCACTCAGCACCTGATCATGGGTGACAAGCCGGAAGACAAC